>CAZXQY010000042.1:0-20779 GCA_964642505.1 uncultured Gammaproteobacteria bacterium
CTCTGTACTGTCCTCCAGAGCTAACCCCAGGACGATGTACCACCAAGTCATGGTACCAAAGGCATCAAACCACAAAACCGAGCCGATTAGGAATCCGATTCCCAGGATTCTTGTCTCGCGCAACACAGTCATCCTGATGATGATGAATGCTAGAAGGAAAAAACCGGGTAGGCCGGCCGCACTGAGTACGTTCACCCACATCAGCTTGGCACCCGGAACAACACTGGCACTTGGATCGTAGTACTGCAATCTAATCTGGTCTATGTTCCCGGAGCCTAATCCGATCCCCCACGGCTTGTCAGTGAGTACAATTTCTGCCAGACGCCTACTCGCAGCGAGCCCCTCCACTGCCGAGCCATCCGTTATAGCCAACGGGTTGAAGCCAGCAAGTCCATTCATCACATATTCCATCGTGGCACCAGCTACACCAGGAGCTAGAACGTCATTGGACAAACCAGCCCGTGTTAGTGAGTTAGGGTCTGAGAACATCCGTTCGATACCAAAAATCACAACGATCACAATTGCCGCTGACGTCAATGTACTACGCCGAAACCGCCCGTCCATCACGAGCAGCACCAAGAAGGCAAGGCCAACCATTAGAACCCCTCGCATTCCAGTTGATATGATCACAGATACGGCGATCAGTGCTGTTTCAAATACCCCGAGATACACTCCCTTCAGGTTCTTCTGAGCCTGCCCCAGATAGAAAACGGAAAACCCGAGCCAGATACCAACCCATCCCGCTTCATTAAACGTCCACTAGCCCGACTTAGCGTTTCGGACCCTGGGTTGAAGAGTCCGAGTTGAATTGGATAAGCCCAATCTACGATCACTAGTAGACATTGAATGCGCACAACCCACATCGTGGCTCGGGCGAATCTCTCATTCCCAATCCTCACAACCAGCGGTGGTAACAACAACACCATGATAACCAACGCTAAAACGCGCACGAAGTTGATGCCGAAACTCGCCATATCAAAAGAGCTGTCGGTTGCGTCGTTGATCGCAGCCCCTAAAAGAACCGCAAATACGAGGAATCCCGTAGCATATACGGTGGGATTAAGCGTGAGCCGTCCGACCCGCACGGCAGCGTAGATCGATGCAAGTCCTACCGTGATGTCAGATGCCGCCAAAGTGAAGGGGAGGTAGCTATCCCACGGATACCAAACCGAGAAAAGGGATACTCCGAAAACGAGAAAGAAGGGTATGAGCATTAGAGGCTGCTCCTATCGCTAAGTCGGAGCCACCGAGGGACCCACTGCCTCACGTTGTGGGTCTCTCAAGGCCAATCGGTACTGCCTCCTTCTCGATCAAGCGAACTAGCTCACCGCAAATCGAGATACCGGATCTAGGGCAGAAAGTTGGGCCGCAAACCCATCGGGGATCTTATAGATAGGTTTCAGCCTATCCCCCTCTGCGACAAAGGTACTCGTATACATGATTCTGCGATTACCGGTCGAGAAACCTCCTCTGTGAAGACCTAGTGTGTTACAGAAAACCACTGTACCAGCTCTTCCCGTGCATGCTATTAGGTCATCCTCAGGCACAACTCGCTCAACTACACCATCCGGCGGATAATAGCCGTGTCTTCCAAACTGAATTTGTCCAATCTCTTTGGCATTACGCCCACCTGGCTGTGTTCCAACGCCATACATGAAAGGTCCACTATCCTCGTCAACGTCCGATAGATAGAGAAAGGATTTTATAATCTTTTTCATTCCAGGATCACGATGCCATCGCTGCGAACCAGCCGCCGGGGTAGATGCGTCGATCACGTTCGAAATGGCAAGTTCAAAGTAGATGAGCTTTGAACACATGTTCATGTACTGATTCACGATATTCAGAATCTTACGATTCAGAGAAAATTCGATAAATGGATTTTCGAGCTGGATCGTCGACCCTTCTCGATAGATATACTCAAGGAACGGCTTGACCTTGTCTTCACGCACCTTCGCCTCATGCTGGCGCCGATCGAACTCTTCGACCAAGCCCGCAAATACCTCTTCACCAGGAAATAGTTCGTCGAGGTGCACCGAAGCGATCCCGTCCTTATTTAGAGAGTCAACTACTCTCCGTTGAACTTCGTCCAACTCTGGAGGGTTCTCCTGGTGCAAGGCCATGCCATCTCTGTTTACAAGTTCCCAAACCAGTGGCCTCGTTCGTAGAAAACCGGCGGTCCAAGCAGCGAGATACCGCGGCTGGGCTATTGCTCGTGATGCCCAGTCTGCGAAACCCCCACCGTTTCCGTGGGATTCTTGCATGAACTACCTCCAACGTTATTTGATATCTTGTTCATATGCCTGCTCTAATCGATTGAGAGAGCAGACAACCACGTCGCATACACGTTTAATCTCGCCGAGTTTATCAGGGACTCCAACCCTTAGAGTCGAAAGAATTGCATTCGTGAAAACAGCTCTGTTTGTGGATGTCAGCGTTACAGCCACCCATGAAAGTGATAGGGCACTATTCTTTTTAATATTTCGCCTAAAGAAGAATGATCAAGACCCCCTTTGTCGCTTCATGAGTAGCTCAGCCAGGAGAAAGTCCAGCTCATTGTCGATGTCCACAGAACGTTCTCGAGGCATGATACTGCCACTCCAGTTTCCGTCATGGAGATGGACCACAGACATCAAGCTACGTCGTCGTACCGCGAAGACTGCGGGTGTGAAGTTATAGACAGGAGGGGCATCCTGCCTGCGCACTACCGCAGTATCCGGCTGTTTCACCAACCGCACTCGATCACCTTCGAATTCGACCATATTGAAATACGGATTTCGGTCAGATTCACTCAATGTGATAGCTCCGTCTAGCCCGGAATCTTTGGCCAACACGTCGATGCAGGCCGTTATATCCTCTGGACTTCTCAGAGGCACGCCAACGTCCAGGTCTACCACTATATCCGGATAGAAGTTTTCGTGATCCTCAACAAACAGGGTGGCATGCCGAATGCTATCTATCTTAGCTGCGGAGTCAGTTGCGTACTCTTGCGGTCTTCTGAAAGGAACGGGCATACCGCACATTTCCGCCGCAGAAGCGATCTGATCACTGTCGGTCGAAATCACGATATGTCCCACTTCAGGACAAGCGCGAGCACATTCGATGGTGTACGCTAATAGGGGTTTCCCTAGCAGCGGTCGGATGTTTTTCCCTGCTAGCCCCTTCGATCCGCCCCTGGCACAGATCGTTGCCAGAACTCTAGGTTTGGGCATCTTCGCGCGCCGCGAGAGCAATCCTCAAAACCTCGGCCCCTTCTTCAACATCGACGACGGGAGTATCGCGACCTTCTAGGCAGTTTAAGAAGTGTTTCATCTCAGCGACATACATGTCGTTCCGCTCAAACCCTTCCTGACGGAACGTCTGCCACTCCGAGTCCTTGGCTTCGAACAATCGAACTTCGCTCGCTGAGTCATCCCAAATGATCGTACCCTCGTCGCCAATGATCTGACACCCCCGAGTCAAGACACGCTGGACATAGTCCACGTGCACACTTCCAATAGCTCCACCTTCGAAGTCTAAGAGGATCTCTGCCACATCTTCGGTATTAATCTCCAGGCGACTCACGTGATCCGCAAAGCAAGCAACACGGCGCACACTTCCTCCAAGCCATCGCACATAGTCGATCTCATGGATCAAATCAGTGATCACTCCACCCCCTAGATCACGACGTGCGCTGTAGCCCTTTCGGTAGTCCTCCCACGGATGCCAATCTGGCAAGTACTGGCCCACCTGTACCCTAAGAGAAACAACTCGCCCGATCCGTCCTTCGTCGAGAAAGGATTTCACTAACTGAAGTCCGGGCTGATAGCGCAAGTTATAACCCATAAGACTGACGAGATTTTTTTCCTTAACCAGAGAAACCAGCTCGGCGACTCCTTCCAGGGTGTGCGAGAGAGGCTTCTCAATAAAGAGATGGCATCCGGATCGGGCTATCGGCAAGGCTACGCTGAGAAGATGGCTGGGAGGACTACACACCAACGCTGCAGTCGGACCTAAGGCAAGTGCCTCATCCAAATCAGAGGTTTCGGTGATCCAGTCACCCTGGAATTCTGGGGGCAGTGGTTCACCCCCCACTCGATACGCTATCACCTCTATAGGCGTAAGAGAGCGCAAGTTACGTACATGCCTTTTACCGATGGAGCCAAAGCCAGCCACTAATATCTTCAAAGAATCTCCCTGGTTGTGCTTCATGGTCCCATCCACTGCTAGCGGAGTTTTCGGGTCATCTCAGAGTACGGTATCGGGTCAAAGACCGCTTCGATGAAAAGCGGAGCATCTCTGGACCATGACCGCACGATACACTCAAACGCGTCCCTCGATTCCACTTGATGTGATTCACATCCCATTCGTTCAATTGCCTGCCACCACGACGGTTCCGGTACAGTAACAGCAGCACGGCTACGGGCCGGCGAGGTAGGCGCGCAAGCCACACTACCGTAGAGCCCATCTGACATGAGTATGAAGCAAATGGGTAATTTTTGTTGAATCGCCACTTTTATCTCAGACGAATACATCCCCATGCCACCATCTCCCATCACGCAGAAGGTCGGTTTATGCTCCTGGCAAATCGCCATGCCTAGTGCTAAAGGAATTGCCGTCCCCATATACCTTCCGTTGCTCGCGGCAAGAAATGGGCGCAGCGATGATGCGTCCCAAAGGTGCTCTCCAATCGTGCAAAAGGATCCAGTATCCAGTGTAAACGAATACTCGTAATCGAGATCATTAAGCACTTCAAAACACGGCGCTGGCAACCAACTTCCGTCGAGTAACGCCTCCTGAAGGCCTTTCTTCAGCAGTGAGATCTTCTCTAGCCCCCAAGACTTCCTTTTCAGTTCGTCTAAGGACTGCTCTATAGTGCTAGGTCTGCCATCCGTAAGTGAGACCTGGGCAGTAATGCCTGCAGCAAGACCTGCCACTTCGTCCAGGAGGACTGTAGGACTAACAAACGGTTTGGGAGAGAGGATCTCTGTATTGCGCAACCCGATTCCGATTACGAGATCCGCTTCCTCAAGAAGTTCTGTTTCCAGAGCTAATTCGTTGCCGTCGCCCGTAAATACGCCAGCGCTTTGGGGCAAACCTTCATCCAATACACCCTTAGCCGCCACCGTGGAAAACACCGGGATTGAAAGAGATGATAGTTGATCTCTCCAACTCCTCCTCGCGGCTAAGGATCCAACTATTAACGCGGGACGCTGACAGTCACGAATATAATCGATTACCTGGTCCAAAATCTGTGTACTAGCCTGAGGTTGGCTCTCCTCAGCAAGGGGTGGAGATCTATCTGAACCCTCAGCCCTATCCCTCTTGCACAATTCCAGGTGGACAGGCCCAGGAACTTCAGATCTTGCCCTATCCAGCAGGCTGGGCAATCGGTCCAGTTCCTGCATTGATAAAACACCTTTTGTCACTGATGAAAGAAGCGCTCCATGGTCGAGACGCTTGTGCATGCGGTACGACGGTGCTCCTTCGCCATAAGCTTCAGAGATACTGAGTGATGGATTTCCCTCGAAGTGATTTGAAACAATCCCGGGCAGCATGTTTGCGAGCCCTGGACCCTTGATAGAGATGGAAATCGATACCTTGTTAGTCATTCGCGAGGCTGCACCCGCCATCAAAGCCGCCGAGGCCTCGTGAAAAACCGGAAAGTACTGTGCACCAAGGGCCTCGAGCTCAGTAATCAATAAAAGTGAGGGCCCACTCCCGGTCACTCCAAAAGCGTACTGGAGGCCGTCGTCAATGAGCGTCCGCGCCAGTAACCTTATCTCTTCGTCCATGTCCTTGCTCAAAGAAGTCAATGATTCGAGTGCACGTAAACGAAAGCACATACTTGAATGCTTCGGGGGCAAGCCCGCCAATATGTGGAGTGACGATCAGGTTATCATGCTCCCTTGCATACTCCACCAGCGGGTGTTGGTCGATATTCGGTTCTCCACTTAGCACGTCCAGGCCTGCGGCACCGATGCGTCCGTCCAGCAAAGCCGAACAAAGCGCTTCCTCGTCAACAATCTCTCCACGAGAGGTGTTCACAAGAATTGCCCCTGGTTTGACAAGGTTCAATTCGCGTACGCCAATGAGCCCTCGAGTATCCTCATTGAGTGGAACGTGGATGCTGATGAAATCTGCAGTTTCAAGCAACGGATCCAAGTCCGATTTCTCAATACCGTCCGGCCAAGAAGCTAAGAGTGGGTCATATCCTAGGACATTCATACCGAACCCATTCGCATATCTAGACATCCACTGTCCGATTCGGCCACATCCGACTAGGCCTAATGTTGTACCACGAAGCATTACTCCAGGGAATTGATTACGATCCCACTCACCACGGAGTACATGCTGAATGGCAGGACGGAGGCGGCGACTACAAGCCTGAAGCAAAAGCCAGGAGTGCTCGGCTGCAGGAGTAATATTACGCAAGACCTCTTGTTGGCCCCGCAAAGTGAGCAGTGGAATACCCCTTCGGTCTAGATGAAGCGCATCCACATGGTCAGCACCTGTAGTGGCTGTGATGAACAGTGACAGGTTAGCAGCTCGTGAAAGTCTTTGTCCGGTGAACTGGATTCGCATGTACGCATCCAGTATGACATCAGCCTCAGGGATTGCTAGATCCACAGCGTCTTCTTCAAGGGCGAATTCGACCTCGAAGTGGTCGGGAAAGCTCACAGCAAGGTGATCCAAATAATCTGGCGGACCTAAGTAGAGTACCTTAATGATTGTAGCGCTCCGTCGGGGTTCTCTAAGCCTCAATAATTCAGCTGTTTCTTGATGACAAGTGGCTGTGCCGCCAGTAGTTCAGCAATCTTGTCTCCCGCATCACCACCGCCGTAAATCAGGTCTGATTCATAGTGCCCATGACTGACCTGAGCCTCAATTGCCTCGGCAATCTGACTAGTGTCGTTCTCAGTATCTATGGTGTTCTGTCCACGCGCTCGTCCTACCTGTCGGGAGCCGATGTTGACCGTGGGAACACCGAGATAGGCACACTCTCGTATGCCAACGCTGGAATTGCCGACGACGCATTGAGAGTTGAATAGCAGTTTCAAGAAATCTTCAGGCACCATGTTCTTGAAAAAGCGAAGATTCGGTGCCTCCTCTTGTTCACGAAAAGAACGAATACCTTTAGAAGTACCATCCGACCCAGCATCTACATTGGGCCAAAACCAAAACGTGGGGATACCGAGGTCCCGCACTGCATGCAGTGTCTCGGTCACGTGCTCCCGAGCAAGATCGTACTCAGTCGTCACGGGGTGTTGAAGAACCACTAGATACCCATCCGAATGGTCAAAACTCGCACCGACTCCCCCATACTTTTCTGAAGGGTCAAAATTCAAAAGGGGATCATCAAGAACCGAGGATGCCAAATCGATTGAAGGACATCCAGTGACAAATACTCTCGCCGGATCCTCTCCCATCCGAATAACCCTCTCAGCAGCCAAATCGTGGGATACGAAGTGTAGATTCGAGAGTTTGGTAACCGCATGACACACCTTGTCATCAATTGAACCCGTCACTTCTCCACCCTGGATGTGGGCAACAACAATATTCATATAAGAAGCAGCGATCGCGGTTGCCATGGTCTCGTAGCGATCTGCGATCGTAACGACGATGTCTGGTCTTAGGTTGTCGAATACAGTGGCAAGTTCGACAATTCCAAGTCCAGTAGATTTGGCTGAGGTCACAAGGTTCTCGCCCTCGAGGACCATATAGACTCGTTCGGTAATCTCGAAGTCGTCACCTTCTATGATCTCCACCGTCTTGCCGTATCGATCCAGCAAAGCTGATGCAGCTACTACCAACTGGAGTTCCAGGTCTGGCCTACGCTGGATCGCTGTGAGTGCGGACTTGATACGAGAGTAACTGGGGCGGGCTGTAATGACGACACAGATTTTGCGCTTCATGTATTGTTGATATCCCTATCAGAATTACAAATCAAAGTCATCCTCCAAAAGTAGTTGACCTTTCTTCACTGGACGCCGCAATCTCTGCCCAACAAACTCGGCCAGACGGTTTGAGGGGATGCCAGTACCTGGTTTGCGGATAGCCAAGTCTGTCGCGCGTACCACTTCACCCTTTTCAAGGGTTTGCTCAGCATACAAACTCTTGGTGAATAGAGAGCGCATCTCCACCATCTCTTCTGCAACCAAGTCCTTATCCACTGGGTTGGCGCGCATCTCTCCGATGAAACGCACGCCCTCAATCAACTGCCTTAATTCCTCTGTTGTAACGGATACCGAAGCATCCGGACCGAACGAGTTTCGGCTCATCGCCACATGAACTTCCAGGACAGTGGCACCGAGTGCCGCAGAAGCTAGTGAAGGATAGATAGTTCCCGAATGGTCGGATAACCCGACCGCACAGTCATAACGCTCCATAAGAAATGGAATCAGATTGAGTCCCACTTTATCAGGTGGACAGGGATACGCCGATGTGCACTGCATCACCGCAAACGGCAACTGACGCTCTTTAAGACGTTTGACAGCAGAGTCGAGCTCTGCCAGTGGACTCATTCCCGAAGAAAGCAGCATGGGTAAGCCTGTATCAGCCATTCGGTCTAACAGGTGAGTGTTAGGAATTTCTCCTGAAGCAACCTTCCAGGCTGGCACTCCAATTCTGCTAAGCAACTCGACGGCTTCATTCGAAAAAGGTGAACTAAGGAAGAGAAGACTGCGCTCATCCGCATGACTCTTCAGGCCTTGCCACTGTTCCAGCGTGAACTCCATACGCTTCCAATACTCATAGCGCGTATCATCTTGAGGGCTGAACTTAACGCGCCATGGCTCGTCTGGAGTGCTCTCCGCCTCAGCAATATGGGTCTGAAACTTTACTGCATCCGCACCAGCATCGGCAATTGCATCAATGAACGCATGCGCTGTGCCCAAGCTTCCGTCATGCGCTTGAGCCACTTCACCGATAATCATGCAATTCGTCTCGGAGAAGAGGCGCTCGCTAATCTGTAACATCCGCGAGTGGGACACGTTACGCTGGCTCTGTGAGCATTGAACGGACTAGGTCTGAAAGAGAATCAGCATCTATACCATTCGCCTGACGCAGGTACTCATGAGAGCCCACACCTTCTGGGAATCTGTTCCTCAACCCGAACCGCCGAAACACAGCCCTGATACCCGCCTCCATCAAGATTTCCGAGACTGCACCACCCAGACCACCCACAACAGTGTGTTCTTCACAAGTAATCACTACCGGAAACCGAGCCGCCCTCTCACATAAACTGTCTGAATCTAAAGGAGCCAGGCTGTGAACGCTTATCACCGCTGCAGAGATCCCCTCTTCCGATAATTCATCTGCAGCCCTAACAACTTCCGCCAAGATGCCCCCAGCAGATAGGAGGAGTACGTCCTCACCTTCTCGCACTACAGTCGGCTGGCCCAATTCAATCTCTGCATCCTCAGCATGGATTCTGAGTTCACCGGCGCGACCTAGGCGTAGATATGCCGGGCCCGGCGTCGATGCAATCTGTGGAACCAGTTTTTCAACCTCAACGGGGTCAGCCGGGGCAACCACAGCAAGACCTGGAAGTGCCCTACAAATCGCCAAATCTTCTGTCGCGTGATGACTAGGGCCCAGTGCTCCGTAAGCCATTCCTCCACCCACCGATACAATTTTCACGTTGGCTTCGTGATAGCAAATATCATTTCTAACTTGCTCGAGACATCGGAGGATAGGGAAATTTGCGATGCTGTAGGTGAAGACAACGTGACCAGTCATTGCTAGGCCAGCTGCCACACCAGCCATATTTTGTTCCGCTACTCCCACGTTGTAGAACTGGTCAGGGAACCTCTCCCGGTAATCGTTGAGGACACCGAATCCCAAATCACCGGTCATGAGTACAATTCGTGAATCCGCTTCAGCCAGTCGTTCTAGTGTCTCAATAAAAGCTGTCCTCACAGCTGTTCTCGGACTTCTTCAAGCGCCTGCTCAAGCTCATCATCTACTGGACATCGGTAATGCCAGAGCAGGTCATCCTCCATGAACGAGACGCCCTTCCCCTTGATGGTATGGGCAATCACGCACCGTGGCATACCTTCTTCTGGAACCCAGCCCCGAGGGTCAAGAACTTCAGTCAAAGCACTGATGTCGTGGCCATCAACTTCGCAAACTTGCCAGCCGAAACTCTTCCATTTATCCGAAAACGGCTCGAGGTCGATGATTTCTTCCACCCGCCCAAGAGATTGGATCTTGTTGTAGTCTACGATGACGGTTAGGCCGTCTAGCTTCAGCGCTGGTGCAAGCAGTGCTGCTTCCCAAATTGAGCCTTCGTCACATTCACCGTCGCTCAGCAATACGTAGGTTCCCCATGGTGCTCCCAGTCGCTTGGACCCGGCCGATAGCCCAACAGCCATGGCGAGACCATGTCCCAAGGAGCCTGTCGACACTTCTATACCCGGCACTCCCTTGTGCGTCGCATGTCCCAGCAGGCTTCCGCCCTCGACATAAAACCCTTCCAGCCTTTGCATTGGAAAAAACTCTCGCAATGCCAGGGCTGCATACAAACCAGCACACGCGTGGCCTTTACTCAGCACGAAGCGGTCTCTGTCTGGCCAACTCGGCTGATCAGGCCGTAAACGAAGGATCGCCCCAAAGAGAACGGCAAGAATATCGGCACATGAAAAGACGCTCCCGATGTGTGAAGCGCGGGCCCGAGAGATCATCAGTAGGGATTGTTCTCGAATATCGCGAGCGAAGCCACAAAGCTCATCGGTTCCCATGCCATATAAGACGTCGGAAGAGCTGGGGCTCAGTCCCTTTTTAGTCTCATGTTCAACCACTCCGCTCATTCTAGCACCGCGTAGGCCTTATACGGATCAAATTCAAGCCTTTCTAAACGAAAGCTGCGAATGTTGTCCAGCATCGCGAGGGTCTCTCCGGGCCACGACGGGTTGTCCAATTCATCAAATGCGATGATCGCTCCGCGAGGCATACGAGGAAGAAGGTGCTCCAATGCAACTTTCGTTGGCTCGTAAAGATCGAAGTCCAAAAAGAGCAGGCTGACAAGCAAATGAGGGCTCCCCTCTAGAAAAGTTGGAATCGTCTTTACCGCGTCACCTTTGATCAGGTGGACTTTGTCGACGTGGCCAAGGAACCGGTCCATGTCATACGCACGAATAAGTTCACGTAACTCATCGTGTGCACTGAGAACTTGAAATTCTCCTTCCTCAGCGCCCCCTCCTCTAGTTTGGTCCTTGTCGCTAACAGAAGGAAAGCCTTCAAAGGTGTCGAAACCATATATTCGACGGGTAAGATTATTCGGCTCGAGGACTGCGCTCAGCTTCGCCCATGTCATCAACCCCGACCCGCGAAAGACCCCACATTCTACGATTGAACCCTTAACCGGTAATGCTTGCTTAAAAATCTCATAGCGCGCCAGGAAGCTGGTAATGTCCTGCCGACGTGCCCACTTCGCGATGTCTGTAAGTTTAACTTGCGTTGGATCAGAACTCTCATCGAATAGGCGAGCTACAATCCGTGCGGACTCACCCTCTGCCCCGGTGCGCTGTCCCCCTTCCCGTCCTAGCCGTTCAGTCATGATTATCCTCTTCCGACTGCCCCATTAACAATACGGGCACATGCCCCAAAAGGAGACTTAGGTCTTTATTCCACGATGGTTCTCTAATGTAGCTTAGTTCTAGTAGAGCACGTGCGGGGTAATCCGGCCTATTTTGACCCATAACTGTCCACGGACCGAATATACCAGGCTGTACGCTCAATAACTCATCCTTATCCTCACCATACCACTCAAGTTCCTCACTAATAATAGGCCGCGGCCCGACTAGTGACATCTCACCCCGAAGGACGTTGATCAACTGCGGAAGTTCGTCGAGATGGTACCGGCGTAGAAACCGACCAAGGTTGGTGATCCGCGGATCCTCGTTTGAGTCTAACTTAAACCCATTTTGCTTGTACTTCGCTTTCAAATCAGAGTCCTGCTCTAACCAATCCTGAGCATCAGGAACCATAGTACGCAGTTTAATGCACTGAAACGGAACTTTATGGTACCCACATCTCTCATGAGAAAAAAAACCAGGCCCCTTAGATGTAAGCCGCACAGCTAAGGCAGCAACCACAAGGAATGGTAGCGCAAATACCAAGGCGATGGCCGCCACAACTATATCAAAGATTCTCTTCATACCGCAGAAGGTCCCGCCATGTTAACTGGCGATTAGACTGTCCCATTAATGGTAAAACAATGGTAGTCACCGAGAACAATGATAATTAGGTGTCTGGACCTGTCTACTGCTAATTAGAATACGGGATGGTGATAACCTTTGGATCATATCTTAGGCTCTTAACGTTCCTGTGCTAATAGCCACTTAAGGCGTATCAGTGTGGGAGGGAGCCTAGGTCTCTCTCAAGACTCTCCTGACGACGCTGGTTATTTCCTGCTCGAACCGATCACGTCTGAAACGAAAAGCATTCTCTTGACAGGCTTTCGGCTTGATAGCCAGTTGCTCGAACTGGTCTATCGCTTCAATCAGTCCTGTGATTGTATCTTCCTCATACAGCACACCTGTCTGGCCATGTATCACAGTCTCAAGCGCCCCGCCCCTAGCTAGCGCGATTACTGGTCTGCCGCCAGCTTGAACCTCCACAGGTAGGATGCCAAAGTCCTCCACACCAGGGAACAAAAAGGCGCGACTGCGGGAGATCAACTCAGCAAGCTGAGTCATAGAAACAGATCCCGTAAACTCAATTGTGGGACCAGCCAACCGCTCTAAATGGCCCCTTTCAGGACCATTTCCAAACACGACTAGCGGAAGTGCACGCCGATTGGCCACCTCAATCGCCAAGTCTATCCGTTTGTATTGGACCATCCGTCCCCCAGCGAGATAGTGCTCACCCACACCAACTGAAGGTATGAATTGGTCCACATCCACCGGGGGGTACACCACGGATGCGTCACGGCCATAGGAACGCGCAATGCGGTCCGCCACAAACATAGAGTTTGCCACGAAGGTGTGAACTCGGTTTGCAGCCTCCACGTCTTTCCACTTGAGACGTCGAAGCAGTGGGCCACGTAACGCCCCTACGAAACCCGGGTTATAGCTTTCATACAGGTCCCACAAGTAGCGTGGAGGGGTGTGACAATAGCACAAATGAACAGCACCTGAAGCCACTCGGACAGATTTCGAAAATGCGTGGCTACTGGAGATCACAAGATCGAAGCCCGAAAGATCCATTCGACCAAATGCCCAGGGCATCAGGGGTAGAGTGGTTCGATAAAGATTCTTTATACTTGGAACCATCTGTAAGGCGCTTGGCCGGATGTCGCGTCCATCAAAAGCTTCGCGCACCCGAGCATCCGGAGAGTAAACAGAAGTGAAAATAGGTGCATCCGGGAAGAGCCTAGCAAGAGAAAGAAGAACGCTTTCAGAGCCACCCCAAGAGACAAGCCACTCGTGAACTAGTGCGACCCTCAAACCTGACATCAGAGGACCAAGTGCCTGAATGGGGTCTTGCGGACAAGCTTCCTCTTCATAGATCTACCGGTTGATATAGTCAGAAAAGTCACCTGAAGAATTCAAGCGCCGGGAAGATCCGGACACAATATGTGACTACCTTCTTGATTCATAGAACCTTCCAAAACAAGGTTGTCTCCTTAATCTTCAAATCTCATTGGAGCCTTTTAGTTCTTGCTCTCTTGTATTCACCTACCACGATCTGAGATTACTTCCGCTCTCTCTTCCAGACCATGAAAGCAGTCGAAGCAATAACACTGTGACTCAGCCGAAGATCGTTGCTGTCGTCTTGAATTGGTGTGGAGAGGAAATAACGAATCACTGTCTTCGCTCACTCTTGAAGTCTGACTACACCAACCTGCTTATTCTTCTAGTCGACAACGGATCCCCCGACGGCTCGGGCGAACGTATTCGACAATCGTTTCCTCAAATTGAATTCCTTCAAACAGGACAAAACCTCGGGTATACTGGCGGTAACAATCGAGGGATTGAATGGGCGCTAAAGAGGAACGCTGACTATGTCCTCATCTTGAATAACGACACAGTGTTAGATCCCTCTGCAATAACTAAGCTTACAGACACGGCTGAAAACTTTGGCCAACGGGTCGGCGGAGTAACTCCGAAGATACTCTATCACGACGACCCCAAACGAATCTGGTACGCTGGTGGCGAGTTCTCTCCCATTAAGGGCTTGGGCCTTCATTGGCAGGAAGGCGAGTTAGATGAACCAGACAAAAGAGCAACAGCACGTGAAGTCACATTCATGACCGGAGCCTGTTGTCTCCTATCAGAAAGATCACTGAAAGAACTCAAAGGATTCGATGAAGCTTTTTTCGCTTACGTGGAGGATGCAGAACTCTCACTTCGTATGAGACGGGCTGGATACTCACTCCTTTACCAACCTGCAGCACGTGTCCTTCATCATTGCCCACCGCCCGGCACGCAACCTTCGGCCTTTCAGATCCGACAAAGGGACCTCAATAGACGACGGATCATGCGGAAACACACATCCCTGACCAAACGCCTTCCGTTCTTAGCCAGGTTTTACGTGACCCGAGGCATCCTCTTACTGGGCTATGTCCTCACCAGGGACTGGGAAAGAGCGCGGGCGATCCTTCAGGGTATGGGCAAAAGCTGACTCAAACCAAACCGTAGCGTTCTGCGAGTCGCTCAAATTCCTTCAGTGCCATAGCTGTAACTTGATCCATGTTGTAGTACCGGTAGCGCGCTAGCCTGCCAACAAAGCTGACGTCTTCCTCTTTAGCAGTTAACTCTTTGTAACGTCTGTATAGAACCTCTGACTCAGAAGTTGGAACGGGATAGTACGGCTCTCCACCTGCGAAAAAGTCCTCCGGATACTCCCGTACAATCGTGGTGTACTCACAGCGCTGTCCCGTAGCATGCTTAATCTCAACAATACGTGTAAAGTCGTGGTCATTCGGATAGTTTACCTGTAAGAACGGCTGCCAAAATCCTGGCTTTCCATGTTCTCGCTCTCGTTCCATTAATTGAGTAGGAGAAAACGATTCAAACTCGAAACGCAGAGAACGGTATGGCAACTTGCCCAAAAAATGCTCAAAGTAAGCATCGATTGCTCCGGTATAGATAAGATGCCGATAAGACACGCTATTTCGAGCATCTTCGAAGCTTGTGTTAAGCTGCACCGTGACATTTGGACCGGCTGCTTCTAGTAACCGCTCAAACATTGGGGTATAGCCGTCCCTGGGCAGAGCCTGGAATGATTCACTGAGATAACGGTCGTCGCGGTTAGTGCGGATCGGGATGCGGCCACAAACGGATGGTGCTAACTCCTGTGGATGCCGCTTCCAGTGCTTGAGCGTATAGCCCTCATAAAACTTCTTATACAACTCCCATCCAACCTGCGAGATGATCAACTCTTCGGAGTTCTGAGGATTCTGGACCGCTACCCGCTGCTCTCTAAGCCATTCTTCGAACTCCCCAGTAGTGCTCTGTCGGCCGAGAAGCTGCTCAAATGTGTTTAGGTTGACGGGAAAGTGCCAAAATCTCCCTTCAGTAAAACTTCTGACTTCATATTCCACGGGATACCACTGGGTAAACTGGCTCAAATACTGCACAACTCGATCCGAATTGGTGCGGAAATAGTGTGGGCCATACTTGTGTACACGCACGCCTGCAGAATCATAGTAATCGTAGGCATTACCACCAATGTGGTCCCGCTTCTCAACCACAAGTGAGGAGCAACCAAGCTGTGTAGAGAGCCGTTCGGCCAACACCAATCCCGAAAATCCGGCACCTACTATCAAGAAGTCGAAGTCTGGATTCATATCCAAGAAGATGTCACAAATGCACTAAAAGCTCGACCTGGGTCAAAGCATCGAGCAAACGGGGTCTCGCTAAACTCATTGACCTTCTGGGGTCATTCAACGTTAACTTCCAATGAGTTCATCACTCCTTGGCTACTAAAATATGAGCCTGATTAAGTCTTCTTTCATCTTGCTGATCTTAGCTGTGGCACCTGCTCCGGCGGAGACACAGTCTATGCAGGACCAAGAAGCGTTACTCCTTTTGCCTGGGGACATCCTTCGAGTGGCAATCTGGAGAGAACTGGATCTCAGCGGTGACTTCCAGGTTGATCAAGATGGAACAGTGGTCTTACCCCTCCTCGGCCAACTACAAGTAACTGACAGAGAGTGGAGCATCGTCAAAGACAATCTCATGCAGGACTACGTAAGGGAACTCCGCAATCCTTCCATCGAGCTTGTCCCATTTCGCAGCGTCTACGTATTAGGTGAAGTGAACCTTCCTGGCCGCTACAACGTTCACCCGACGAACGACAACCTGGCCGGAGCTGTGTCGCTTGCGGGTGGAGTAACACCTGACGGGAACGTCACAAACATGAGAATTGTTAGGGATGGAGTGATGATTCTAGATGGTATAGCAGGTGAGCAACGACTGGCCGAACTAGGCATAAGGTCGGGTGATCAGCTCTTTATTGGGAGGCGCGGATGGCTTGATCGAAACAGCACGTTCATAGCTTCGGCGATACTCTCTTTTTCCGGTATTATAGTGGCGATCCTTGCTGGGGGTGGGGGATGAGTAGTTCACCACGGAAGCCCAGTCATCGATAGCCGCAACGTCAGATTGAAAGCATCATTTTCCTTTACGAGGTTTCTGTTGAGGTTAAAGGACGGAGTGACTGAAGTCGTCCACTCGAAATCATCTCCAAATCGAACTGCCTCTAGCTTCAGCGCGTAAATCACGTCGGAGATTTCGGGCCCGTCAGATCCGCTGGTCCCACGATAAATTGCTGATATCTCCGTCTGAAGCGCGCGCGAGATATCAATGGTCCAGCGGCCCAATGGATGGTATAGGTCCACACCCATAGTCCATCCAGTTCCTCCAAATGCTGTGGGTGAGCCCAAGATTTGCCCCTGAGAGGTATGTCCAATTCCACTGTGCGCATAGAGCGGCATCGGCCTGTTGCCATAGAACCGAATGCGATCGAAGCGTTCCGAGTGGTGGACCAAAGCATTGACTACCTCACCGCGTATAACGGCGAGGCGTCCTTCGTGCTGTGACCAAACCTTCTGGAATCCGAAGACCCTGCCCATGAAGTCATCCGGTTCCTCGATAACGTGCCTAAGATCTCGGGCGAAATCCTCCTTGATAAGTTCCCCATAAACCTCCACGCCCGCCCCAGGGAAAGCCCAGCGGAAGAAGGCTGAGGCCATCTGGTTCTCTGACGGTCTGTTCCGGTCACCCCTCTGATCGTCGGTGACCGCTCCGAGTACCCTGAAAATATCTCGGGTCTGGAAACTGTTCTCAGGGAAGAGGCCATGGATGAACCGGGTCAACCCCAATTCGAGTCCATCAAGTCCCTTAGGGAGTAGTACAAGAATCGCGCCCGTGACGACTCGGCGAGATTCTTCCATCATATTGGGTGAGAAATCTGATTGGTTTGGCCAACCTAACACGTAACGACCGTGCAGACGCACCGCCCACAAGTCCACGGGTGCTTTGGTCTGAGCAAAGACATGGAGAAACCCGCCTGCGTTGTTCCCTAGGAGGAGTGGATAGTGTAATGCAGGGCCCCAGTGCTGTCCGGCACCTGACACTCCCAGCGTTACACCTGGGAACGCCAAGTGCAGGGCGGACGAACCCCAGCTAGAACGGCTATAGCTCTCATCACCAAATCGCTGCGGCTGGTCAATCCCCTGGGGTACATTCTCATCCCAATAAGCTTCTCTCCCGGAAAGTCCATTATCAGCCAAGTCAAAGTATCCGTTCTCAGTCCAGAACCATTGGGGAGCCAAACGAAAATGCAGGAGACCATACTGAAGAAAGCCACCAACCTCTGCTGCTGCAGTCAGCCCTTTTCCCGCCCACATCAATCCGTCGTTTTCTCCAAAGGGGTAAGTAGAGTTTGATATCAGTCCCACTCTTGGCTGAATCCATCCCAAATTCAGATTTGTAACTGGTTCCAGATCGAAGTCTATTCGATCCCGCCACGGGTGTTCTCCATTTTCGGGGAGAATGCCGACAAGTGCTTGAGGCGCAAATCCACGGACAGTCCAAGGATAAAGAGGGGCCTTGCCAGCTAGTTGGAGGACCCTCAGATACCCTTCTGCCTCGCTACCAACCGGAAGTCCTTCTTGAACTCTCCAGGTAGGCTCTTGAGCAACCACGCGGTCCATGGATCCAAAAGCGATACAGATGATACACAGGCACAGTAGCAACCTAGAAGCTGCTGAGACAAAATGGACACCGTACCCGCGTCTAAATGTCGGGAGAGAAAGGGCTTGGATGGGCTTGAGGGTGTCGAGTAGGTTAGATTTCAGGTAACCGAACGTGGTTCTATCGTACTGGAAGCTTCGATCCTTGGGAAGCCTACTTCAAGACTACTCAGTGGCACTATCATGGCGCTTAACCTAATTCAACGACTAACGATACTGTGCATCGTTTTGCCGCTCAGCTCTAAAGGGATTCTGCCGATTATGGCAGCAGGACAGCAGATCCCAACAAAGACCCTGCCGATTTTGGCCAGCCAAGCTGAGGATCGCCTAAGAGTCGCTCAGCTGCTGGGTCAAGTTGATACGGAAGGATACCTCCTCCGTACTCCTTCGAATCTCTTTAGCCAGACTGTCGAACACGATGACTCACAGTCAATAGTGCTACTCGCACCCGAGATTCGTGGGATTAACAACTCTCATCTTCCATTCTCTTTCAATGATGGAGCACTCTGGGCCGGCCGGGGATGGAACCACCTCATCACTATCGGAGCTAGAGCTAAACTGGGCCCGCTCACGCTGATACTCGCACCTGACCTCATCTACCAAGAGAATGTGCCGTTTCATTTCATCCCCTATCCTCTCGACGCATTCCCAAAGCGAACTCTCCACGCGAACCCCTTCCACTCCGACCCGCAGTCCATCGACTACCCCTTGAGATTCGGGACCGAATCACTGTCGGAGATCGATTGGGGACAAAGCAGTATCACAATCGATGCCGGATCTTTGGCTTTCGGCTTCTCCACGGAGAATGCCTGGTGGGGACCCGGAATCCGGAACAGCATCCTGATGAGTAATCAAGCTGCCGGAGTCCCGCGAGCTTTCCTTCGCACCAGGGAACCGATCATGACGCGGCTGGGGGAATTCGAAGGCCTCTGGATATTGGGGCAACTAAAGGAATCTGATTTTTTCGATGGTGAGCCGTCAAACGACTTCAGAACGCTTAACGGAATCGTCCTCACCTTCCGACCGTCCTTCGATCCGGGGCTAACTCTCGGAATGGCACGCACTGTCTTTGCACGAAGCTTGAGCGGGGGCTGGTTCCCCGACGCGAGAGCTGCCCTTGATGTTCTTAGGCCTGTCGGACAACCAAACGTGAGTGACAGCTCTTTAGTCTATCATCGAAGAGAGCGTGAGCGCGATCAAATCTCCTCCCTGTTTGGTCGATGGGTCTTCGCTCCACATGGGGTAGAGATTTACGGAGAGTGGGCACGATTTGAGGAACCCTCTTCAATTAGAGACTTTCTAGAGTTCCCGCAACACTCATCCGGATATACTGCAGGCTTGCAATGGGTGCAGTCATCTAAATACCAGGAAGCACGACTGAGGGCACAGCTAGAGATTACAAACCTTGAGCCTAGTAGCACCTTCCGGCATCGTAATCCCTTTAGTAGCTACGCTAGTTGGGGTGTCCCTCAGGGTTATACACACAAAGGTCAGATTTTGGGTGCGAGTATCGGCCCGGGCGCCTCGAGCCAGTGGTTGGCCTTGGATCGTCTGGCTTCTACCTGGAGCGCTGGCGTATTCGCGAGCCGGATCCGATGGGATACGGCGGCTTGGCTCACTTCTGCTGTGAAGCGTTGGGGACGAGAGGATGTGTCTATGTTTTGGGGCGCCAGAGGTGGTGTAGAGGTTTCGGGATGGGAACTTTTTATGGACATTTCACACGGTGTTCGTATCAATTATCTATTCCAAACCTTTATTCCTGATCCAGTATCGGGGAAAGCAGAAGGAGTGGATGTAGCAAACACCTCCATCTCCGTTACTCTGGCCAAAAGCTTATGGCGGTGAATCAAGCCGGCGATAGTGAAAGAGTGCATGCGGGTCACCATGCTGACAGCATGACCCTAAGGGAGTTAATCCTTAGCGTTTCTCGGCGCTGGCTCCTCGTGGGAACAGTATGGGGGTCAGTGATCGCACTCGTGCTCTTGTGGACCTTCGTTGCAACTCCACTATACCAGAGTACTGCCGTACTCCGGATTATGGATCAGCAAGCTGACATGGGTATGGCACAGCAACTTGGGGATATTCCTGGTGCGGACTTACTCGGATTCGGCCGGGATGAGCTTGAGTCCGAGGTAGGAGTTCTCCGAAGCTGGCGTCTCACCGAAGCTGTTGTGGATTCACTGGCCCTGACGGTCGAAGTTAAGAAGCCAGCCGGAATTCGTAGCGAGGTGTTGGAAGTTCTGTCAGTTGGTGATGAGGAGTGGGAGGGCAAGCTTACACTTAGATACGAAGACGAAAAAAGTTATTCGGTGAAGGTCAAGGAGCCCCGCGAGCCTGCTCGGGACCTGGATCCTATCCGAATCAGTGATATCCTTGAAATTGAAGGCTACCGGCTACGCCTTTCCTCGGATCTACTTCAGAAGCCCCCTCCGAAGATCCGGATCGACATCCTTTTGCGCTATCAGGCAGTGGATGAACTTCGTGACGATCTGGATATCCGGCGTCAGGAAGGAGGCTCGCGTCTGGTAGAAGTATCCCACACGATCCCTGACCGAGAGATGGCTGCCGCTACGGTAAATAGTCTGGTAGCCGAGTATA
>CAZXQY010000043.1:0-20641 GCA_964642505.1 uncultured Gammaproteobacteria bacterium
AAAACTGTAACTATCTCAGTAATTTAGGCTTGAATACAAAGTATTCTGACGCTATTTTGAATTCATAAAACAGTAGTCCAAAGCGTTTCTTTTAAAGGCTAAGGAGTTTAAAGATGAAGCACTTCATTTTTTTTATCGCACCTGTACCGGAACGTAAAAATGAACAAATGAGTGATTTGATTGTTGGTAATGCGTTTCTGCTTTAACCTATGCAAATAAACTGATCATTTATTTGATACGCGACTACGAAGATTGAGGGGGAATTATGCCTTTGGAAACACTGAAATTTGAGATAAACGAAAAGATTGCGTCTATTATTTTTAATCGACCAGACAACGCTAATTCTCTGAATGAGAAAATGGCTGAAGAATTATTTGATATATCCTTAAAGTGCGCTAGAAATAAGGATATTGGCGCATTAATCATCACTTCAGAAGGTAAGACTTTTAGTTGTGGAGGGGATTTAAAAGAATTCAATACGCCACCGGGCGGGCGCCAGGATGAACATCTAGCTAAGGTAGCATCCAACCTCCACAATGCACTGGTACGGTTCGCCCACATGGACGCTCCGGTAATCGTCGCCGTAAATGGCATCGCTGCAGGAGGAGGATTCTCAATCGCTTTGTCGGGAGACTACATCTTGGCGTCGGAGAGTGCTAAATTCGTCTCCGCCTACACCGCATCCGGACTAACCCCAGATGGCTCTTCAACCTATTTCTTAAGCAAACATATCGGATTACTTAAAGCTAAAGAATTGTTTCTGTTTAATCGGGTGCTCGGAGCTAAGGAAGCTCTTGAATGGGGCTTTGTTAACGAAGTCGTACCCGACAATGAGCTGCATGACAAAACATTCGAACTCGCGAAGAAAATTGCTTCCGGACCAACCAAGGCTTTCGGTGGAGTAAAAAGGTTGCTACTGTCTTCGTTTTCCAACCCTATAGAAGCTCAACTAGATAGAGAGACCTTGGAAGTTGTTGGCACAATGGACACCTACGATGGCCCTCATGGTATTGCTTCCTTTCTAGATAAGAAACCTCCTAATTTCAAAGGTGAATGAACTATAGAACGATTGCTTAAACGTATTTTTTATTTTTCGAATTGAATTTATAATCTATAAAACTATTCTCGTTTATGGAGCTTCCAGAATATGGCAGATTATCGACTAGAGAAAATCGACGAATTACCCCACCAACCGACTAAAGAAATCAATTTTAATGAAAGTGTGTACGTAAACGGTTGGGATGCAGGGAAAAAATACGGCGGATGGATGCGAATAGGTAATAGGGTGAACGAGGGCTACGCCGAAATGCAACTGTGTTTCTATCTTCCAGATGGAAAAATAGCTTGTCAGTTTTTAAAACCACCCATCTCCTCTAACGAAAAATTCAACGCGAACGGATTAGAATACGAGGTTGTCGAACCCTTTGAACAAGTGGCTATGAAATATAACGGTCCAATGTTCGTAATCGAAGATCCAGATCACCTAAGAGAACCGAGAAAATTATTTCAAGATTCAGAAACCGTTGACGCAAACATATCTTTCCAACTTACTGGTAATTCTCCTCTATACGGTGGAGAGCCTATCGACGAGAAAAACGAAACAATGTATGGACGTAATTTCTCTTTAGGACACTTTTTTCAGCACACAATTACGAAAGGGAAGGTGGCGATAGGAAAAAACCAGTTTACCCTAGATGGCTACGGATGGCGGGATCATTCCTGGGGTCCGAGATACTGGACCAATATTTTTTGCTACCGACTTTTGATTGCTAATTTTGGAGCCGATCGAGGTTTCACATTATTAAAACTGATGGAGAAAAATGGTGGAATAAGAGCCAGCGGCGTTCTATTAGTTGATAACCAATACGAACCCATAACAGATCTAGAAGTAACCACCGATTGGAATGATAAATTTGATCCGGTTCAAATAGCCGTCGACGTACAAACAGAGCATCGATCCGCCCGGCTAGAGGGAAAAATCTTAACGCTTGCACCACTGAGAAATAGAAGGAAAGCAGGCGATATTTACCTAATGTCCCGTATCGCAGAAGGTTTTACGGAATGGAGTTGGGAAGGAAAGAAAGGCATCGGGATTTCCGAGTACATAGAGCGCTTGGAGAATGGAAAACCCGTAGGCCACCCAAATTAATGGCGAAAGATATACCGAAAATGATAGAGAAGTTATCGGGATTAGAGGAAATATCCGAATCATTGCAAATTTTAACCGAAAAAACCTTTGGATCATCGTCGGTTGTTAAAAATGTGAAAAGACCATCCATGCTTGGCGGTGCTCACGAGACTTTCCTTTTCGAGATTGAACATCATTCTAAAAGTGAGCGATTAGTCCTAAGGCGACAAACTTATTTTGAGGAGAAATCGCCTTTTTTGGGCATGCGCAATCAATTTAAAATTCTGGAGCGTGCCTTTGAAAACAAGATTACGACACCCGAACCTTTGTTCATGCTAGAACCAAAAGACGAGTTAGGGGATGGATTCGTTATGCGTTTTGTCGAAGGAGAAACCATACCTCGAAAAATTCTTAAAAGTGGACGTTTAGGGGCGGCCAGGGGGAAACTGGCTGAGCAATGTGGTAAAACGCTCGCCGAAATCCATAGACTTCCAGTTGACGACTTTGATTTTCTCGGAGAGTCCGCAGACTCTAGAGATCCCCTAGAAGCACAAATCGCCCGTTATGAAAAGTATGGAGGACGGCAGCCTGCTCTGGAGTTGGCGATAAGATGGCTTCAAAAACACAACCCTAAAAGCTCCCTTAGAAGACTCCTTCATGGGGACTTTAGACTTGGAAATATCGTAGTCAACGAGCACGGCTTAAAATACTTACTCGATTGGGACTGCTGCCACCTCGGTGACCCCTTGGAAGAGTTGGCCTGGTTATGCCTAAGATCATGGCGTTTTGGGAAAATGGACAAAAAGGTAGGCGGGTTTGGTGATATCGATACCCTTTATGAATCCTATCTAAAACATGGAGGATATGAAATTTCGGCTGAGAGGATCAAATGGTGGAAGATCTTCGGATATCTGCGCTGGGCCGTACTCAACATGATGCAAGTTCACGGACATCTAAACTCATCGAGGAAATCGCTACCATTCGCCATTTGCGGAAGAAATATTTGTTTGATCGAGTATGACCTCCTAATGACTTTAAAAAAAGAAAATATCTGATGGCGTTAAATGACCAACCCGACTGCTTTGAGCTTCTACAAACAGTAACCGATTTTCTGACAAGTATAGAGGGAAAACTTCAAGGCTCTGATAAATATAACTTGCAATGCGCAAGACACGTACTAACGATCATGGTTAGAGAAATTAAACAGACCCAAGCTGATTTTCCGGATGAAAATCGGGACCTAAGTCATTTTTACAAACTGCTATCCCAACAGAAGGGAGATGTTGGAAAATTTTGCTCTGACATACGCGAAGGGAAATATGACTATAATTGGACAGATACGCTCGAAGCGGTATTAGATCATGTGATCGAGAAGGTAAAAATTTCCGATCCTAGCCACCTAAGAGTCAAAAAAAGTTAGTTGGCTCTTATAGCGACGACTAAAAGATTACAGCTTTTTTAAAAATATTTCTCTACGACTTTCTGACGGTATAAGAAATAAAAAAAATGAAATTTCTATGTATTGCATATGATTGGTGAATTTTTAGAAAGACTGCCCCGAGGCGCATTTCTCGAGTTAATTCAGAAATTCTCAAGTCTCTCGACCGAAGATTTTTCTTAGGAGATTCATCGAAATAGGATAGCGCTTATTCAGAAAATCAAACGCCCCATCCGAAATTTTCACCAAATCGTCTTCTAGGCCTGATTGAAGCTCAGATTCAATTTTGGAATAGCTGTGCTTATCGAACTGCTCTTTACGATCTCCTTCGACGGAATTTTGCTTATTTAATCGCCTAGACACTAGAATCTCACCAAAAATTCAAATAAGCCATCAAAATATCAGTTGGATAGCATTGAATACAACGTTCTCTAATTTATTTGGTCCTGCCTCTAGGACGGTAACTACAAGTTTAAAAATTTCGGTATTTCCCTGATCAGCGGATAGATAAAAGTTGAATACAAACTTCTCTGGCGTTATTTTGAGATATTAGAAACAACACCCAGAACTTGATTTTATGAGGAGTGAAATCGAATATGAAGAAAATAATTATTTTAGTCGCGCTTATTTTTTCCATATCTCTGAAGGTACCAGCAGATCAATTCCTCGGGATACTCAACGGAAACCCCTACGACCCCAAATCAGTGACGAATCCCTATGGAGCCGGCAACCCCCACAAACCGAACAGTATTAAAAATCTTTATGGCACTTACGGAAATCCCTACAGTAACCGGTCTACAACGAATCCTTACGCCACCCAAGCACCAAAAATCTACGATCAGCAAGGAAACTACAGAGGGAGACTGAGTAGAAACCCCTACGATCCCGATTCAATATCCAACCCTTATGGACGTTACGGTAATCCGTATTCACCAGATTCGATCAAGAACCCTTATGGAGCGGGCAATCCCTATCTTAACAATGAGTTTTCGATATACGGGGAAGAATGAATTTATAGAACAATAAGGAAAAACCATGAACTCGGACTTATGTGAAAAACTAGGCATCGAATTTCCTCTGTTTGCTTTCAGCCATTGCCGAGACGTAGTTGTAGCAGTCTCTAAAGCGGGAGGGTTCGGCGTGCTGGGCGCGGTCGCCCATACTCCTGAGAGCTTGACAATCGATCTGCAGTGGATCGACGAAAATATTGAAGGCAACCCTTACGGTATCGACCTATTAATACCCAACAAAATGGAACACAAGGAAGAGACGTTAACCCAGGAACTTCTTGAGACTCGTATACCCGAATCTCACCGTTCACACGTAGAATCCCTATTGACCAACTACCAGATCGATATCGAGGATTTATGGGACGGAAAATATGATGGCCATGATTACACCAATAATCTAAGAGAGGACGGGGCGAATCAGTTACTTGACGTGGCTTTGAATCATCCTATTTCTATGTTTGTTAACGCTTTGGGCGTCCCTCCGAAGACCACCATCGAACGATGTAGGAAACAAGGCATGGTTATCGGCGCTTTGACGGGCTCAAAAGAACATGCGATTAAGCATGCAGAAGCTGGAGTCGACGTTTTAGTGGTATCTGGTACGGAGGCCGGCGGCCATTGCGGAGAGATTTCGACGATGGTTGTAGTACCTGAGGTTCTCCAAGCTATAGAGGACTACGACGATATGCACGTTTTGGCGGCCGGAGGCATAGCAACAGGAGCGCAGATGGCGGCCTGCATGGCAATGGGAGCTTCCGGGGTATGGTGCGGCTCCGTCTGGTTAACGACTGCTGAAGCCGAGACGACGCCAACGGTCAAAGAAAAGATGATTCTCGCGACCTCCCGAGATACCGTGAGATCCCGTAGTCGGACTGGTAAACCTACTCGACAGTTACGGTCGCCATGGACGGACGGGTGGTATCAAGATGGGGCACCCGAACCATTGCCTATGCCTTTGCAAGGACTCATTAGTCGCCCCGCGCTCGAGAAGGTCGATCGCTTAGCGGCAACGGGTCATCGGGGCGCCCAGCAACTAGCGACCTACTATGTGGGACAAGCTGTTGGCCTCATGAATTCTGAGCAGTCCGTGCGAAACGTAATCTACGACTTTATGAAGGACTATACCGAGGCTGTCGAGAGATTAGCCCGCACCATTTCTTGAACGCCAATTGATTTAGGTTATGGAGCGTTGATCGATAGGTGTACTTGCAGAAGGTACCGGAATTGATTTGACCAATACAATTAAAGCCCTAATCGATGTCTAGATTCTATACGAATATCTAATTAAAGTTGTTCTTTTAAGCAACATCTTCCGACTCAGTAGCTTTTGTAATCTCGACAAGTTGTTCATAAGTTGCAGCAAAAACACAATGAGAATGACCCGCTGCAGACCAGATTGTTTTAAATCTTTTTAGAGAAGTGTCGATAATCAAACGTAACGCCTCTGGCAGTCCGACCGGAGAAACTCCTCCAATAGAGTAACCCGTTATTATTTTTACCTTATCCGCATCCGGCCTAACAACAACACCACTAATACCTAATAATTTAGGTAATACACTAGTATTGCATTTCTTATCACCTGCCACTAAAGCAGCGATAGGGATTTCTTCGTTATTAGTGTCAACAATAAAAACTAAGGTTTTAACGATTGCCCCGACAGGAACATTAAGTGCTTTTGCCGCATCTCCCGCCGACCTCGCCGTATCTTTCAGCTCGATTACCTCCTCCGAATGACGAAGTCCTCGTAATAGTTCTATTACTTTTTTTACCGATTTTTTCTCTAGACTAGAAATGGATAACCTCTTCTGAAATATTAAATAGTTGTTAACTGTTGAGGATCAATTCATTATCAACAAAGCCATCCGAACCCGATACGAACCCTTTCCAGGCTTTCATGTATTCAACAAAAGGCGGACTCAAGCCCTCTCGCAATAAATGATCAGAAGAAACTGGAAGACTTACGGGCGTGAACGCGGGATCTGATTTTAGAAGCTCAGGATAATTGTGGTGCAATATCCCTGCCCGTCCCAACATCACCCAATCAACACCCATCGCAAGAACCTTCTTGATGTCGCTAGGGGTCATAATCTTCCCTGCCACACCTAAACGGACATTTTTTCTCTCAAGTTCAGTGAAGTACGACAAAAGCGTGCGCGACCGATACTCCGTCTCTTCGGCTTCTTTGAAAACATCCCACATTGACATATCGAGAAATTCGATCATTTCTTCTCTCATTAATAGACTGGCAAGATTTATAATCTCAGACAGATCCATCCCGAATCGCTCTGGTGACAAACGGACTGCCACCATGAATTCCTTGTTACACTTCTGTCTAATCCCCTCTATGATCTCAAGGATAGGTCGTTGGCGTCCCGCTAGGGAACCACCAAATTGATCGGTCCGCTTATTGAGTTCCGGAGATAGGAACTGAGCCAATAAGTAGCCATGAGCTCCATGCAACTCTACCCCATGAAACCCAGCTTGTTCAGCCCTAACGGCCGCATTGATGAAAGCCTCTATCATTTGCTCTACCTCGTTTATCGTCATCGCGCGAGCACCCCATTTTTCATTATCGGACGACGATAGAGGTTGCTGTCCAATGACATCTTTTGGGCACCGCATACCGCCATGGTAAAGTTGCGCAATAGCTACGCTGCCATATTTTTTTATTGTCGTCGCTAAACGAGTCAATCCAGGTAATTGCTCATCTGCGGATACACCCAACTGACCCGGAAAGCCCCTTCCTTCGGCCTGTACATAGGCGGCGCAAGTCATAGTGACACCAAACCCGCCTTCAGCTCTTTTTGTCAGCCAAACATGCTCTTTGTTCGAACAGGTGCCATCTTCGTTGCTTTGTTGATTAGTCAATGGCGCCAACATCAACCGATTTTTCATCTCAGGCCCACGCAAAAAAGTTAGCGGTTCAAATACAGATTCCATACAAAATCCTTGTTATTTTAGTGATCGCAAATACTTGGAATTCCGGAAAAATACTTAATGCCTTCCAAAACCGTCGTTTGGATAGTTTGAGTAACTATCAAACCCAACGGTCTTTGTTCCCATTTAATCAATATTATAGTATCCAATAATATTGCGGCGCAACATCTAAAGCTCTATAGCTTATTGTAAGACAATAGCTAAAGAATCTATACTTTGTTTAAACCAATTCTGTTTTCAGGGTTGTAGCTCAATTCGTAAATTTATCGCAACCTGATTTGTCTACCATTTACATTAAGTACTCAACTTGCACGGAGAGCTTTCATGGGGAATCTTAAGATTGTCATCTCTTTTTTCTTGTTTTTTTCTTGTATCACCAGTGCTATAAGCTCATCGATTTATGAAAGCCAGCGTCATCGATTCAAAGTCACAAAAGTCGCTGACGGATTGAACAATCCCTGGGGCATAGACTTTCTCTCAGCAAATAAACTAATCGTCACTGAAAAAAACGGTACGATAAAAATCATCTCTGTCACAGACGGCTCCCAGCAACTTGTACGCGGTGGGCCAACTGTTTCCCCATGTGGACAAGGAGGGCTCATGGATATACTCCTCCATCCGAAACATTCAGATAACAACCTAGTATATTTTTCGCTATCAAAAAAAATAGACGACGTCTGTGGCACTGAAGTCGTTAAGGCAAAGATTGAAAATCTCAGGATTAGCGATAAAGAAACGGTATTCGTCGCGTTACCGAAAAATCGGGACCACAGACACTTTGGATCTCGTTTATTATTCGATCAAGATGGATATTTATTGATATCTTTGGGAGACAGAGGTCATAGGCCCTTTGGACAAGACCCTTCCACACATCCCGGTTCATTGATTCGAATCACGCAAGACGGTGAAATACCTAATCACAATCCCTTTCTCAGTATCGGCAATATCAAACCCGAAACTCTTTCTTACGGACACCGTAATATTCAAGGACTAGCACTGGACGAAGACAACGGTATCGTTTGGTCAGTGGAACACGGCCCGCAAGGAGGTTGCGAACTCAACATAATTAAGCCAGGAAGAAATTACGGCTGGGCTCAAATCACGTACGGCCGAAACTACAAAACCGGTACTAAAATTGGTGAGGGCACTGAGCGAGAAGGCGTAGAACCTCCTGTATATTATTGGACCCCGTCAAACGCCCCATCCGGGCTCGCCTACTACAATGAATCCGCCTTTCCTGAATGGCGAGGAAATTTATTTGTCAGCTCGTTAACTTTCGAACTCATAAGCCGATTGGAGATAAAAAACTCGCGTGTTGTAAACGAGGAGCGCTTACTTGAAAAGGAATATGGACGGATACGCCACGTCCAGATGGGTCCCGAAGGGCATATCTACTTTCTGACGGATGCCGAAGGCGGAAAAGTTTTACGGATACAACCTTTATAAGCCATCATAAGATCGCACAAATATCTGAATGTTAGCTCTTTTTCAATGGCAAAATGGACCACCCGTACTTCAGCTGTACCTAATTTTTTTGTGGTGCGAATTTTATGAGATACTAGATATTACACACTTCAAGTAATAGCGAGAGAGATCAGATGAGCACCGTTGCCGCAGACAACTTAGAAGAAAACCTTAGTAAAGAACCAAACGATACCAGGCCTTTTACTGGAAAGGAATTTCTGTCTAGCTTAGAAGATGGTAGGGAAATTTGGCTCCGTGGTGAAAAAGTAAAAGACGTAGTAAACCATCCAGCTTTCAGGAATTCTGCACGAATGCTAGCACGAATGTATGATGCTCTTCATGATCCTGAAACAGCAGCGTCGATAACCTGCCCGACAGATACGGGAAATGGAGGATTTACGCATGCGTTCTTCAAAGTACCCAGGAGTCCAGAAGAAGTTGTTGCTAGCCGAGATGCCATAGCTGCTTGGGCACGAATTTCTTATGGTTGGATGGGACGTTCTCCAGATTATAAAGCAAGTTTCGTCGGCACACTGGGCGCAAATGCCGAATTCTACGAGCCCTACCAGGAAAACGCAAAAAACTGGTATAAGAAAACCCAGGAACGATGCTATTTTCTAAATCATGCGATAATTAATCCGCCTGTGGACAAAAGCCTTCCCTTAGACCAAGTAAAAGACGTTTTTATCCGAGTCGAAAAGGAAACAGATGCAGGATTAATCGTTAGTGGAGCAAAAGTCGTTGCCACGGGTTCGGCGCTCACCCACTATAATTTTATAGGCTTCTACGGCCCTACCCCGATGAACGATCCCAAAATGGCGCTATTTGCCATGTTACCAATGGACGCTAAAGGCCTAAAACTCCTATGCAGACACTCTTATGAACTGAATTCCGCGGTGATGGGTAGTCCCTTTGACTATCCACTTTCCTCTCGGCTAGATGAAAACGATTCAATTCTAATTTTAGATAAGGTGCTCATCCCTTGGGAGAACGTGTTCGTCTATAATGATATCGATAAGGCTAACGGGTTTTTTCCCATGTCTGGATTCATTCCACGGTTTACTTTCCACGGACTAACCCGTTTCGCTGTAAAACTCGATTTTTTAACTGGGCTGATGATAAAGGCAACTGAAGCGCTAGGTATCTCCGAAAGTAGTTCTCCCCAAGTGCAAATCGGCGAAATGATAGGCTGGCGTAATACATTTTGGGCGCTAAGTGAGGCGATGTGTAAAAAACCCGAATCTTGGGTCAATGGAACTTTTCAGCCGAATACTGAGATTGGCCTAGCCTATCGATCTCTATCGCCGACAGCTTATGCCCGAGTCAAACAAATGATCCAAGAAACTGTTTCGAGTGGGCTCATTTATCTAAATGGTCACGCCGCAGATTTTAAAAACCCTGAGCTTCGGCGTTACATTGACAAATATTTACGAGGCTCAAACGGCTACGATTCGGAACAGCGCGTAAAACTATTGAAATTGATGTGGGATGCAGTAGGCACCGAATTCGGGGGACGACATGAACTCTACGAGAGAAACTATGCCGGGAACTACGAAAAAATCCGACAGGAGAATTTACTCCATGCTCAAGCGGTTGGGACAACCAAAGAGCTGGTAGGTTTTGTAGACAAGTGTCTCGCGGAATACGACTTAGACGGTTGGAAGGCGGAAGACTTAGTTAATCCCGACGACGTGAATTTGTTATCTCGCGGCTGATCTCGTAACTCGGCTACTAATACTTTATCAATCGATTTTCTTCCCGCTAAAAAGTCGGCGCTCTTCGTAAGTTGATGGTGCATAAGAAAAGAAAGTTTCATCTTTCTTGGAAGAAACAATATCGCCTACAAAATGTGCCTTCGAACGAATGAAGACTTCATTTGTGATATTGAACCAGAAAGTAGGAGGATCAAAGGTTCCAGCTTCTACACCAATCAAACTTTCAAATACCTCTAACTCTAGGTAAACGGTAGTACCGCACTGCGAGCAAAAATGAGTATGCCAGTTCTTTCCGCTTTCACTTTGAAATTCATGGCTACTTAAATTTCCCGACAACAACTCAAATTTGTCTTGAGCGAAGTAAATGAGCACGGCAAAAGCACTGCCTGTTCGAAGTTGGCAGTATCGGCAATGGCAAACCCCTGTCAGATCGGACAAACCAGTGGCTCTGTATCTCACCGATCCACACAAACATCCTCCCTCATGAATCGACTGTTCGTCCATCATTACCCTTGCTTCCTAGCAACCATTAGAACAGGCGCCAAGACTCCACCCACAATTTGCTGATAAACATTTTGAACTTTTTCACTTGTATTCGCACCCATTACTAAATGTAACCCAAGAGGCGGCGGTCCGCCTTCCATTTTTTTCATCATGTTTTCAAAAAATCCTAACGCAAATTTGGCTTTCTTCTCTGAATGTAAAATAGAAAACCCCGAACTCTCTAGCGCTTGAGTGTAAAGTTCTGCAGTATCAACGGCACTTCCTTCTTCTTTTTCAGCCCACGGAACGGGAAAAGTCATCGGCTCATTCCCTACCTTCATTACGTCATAAATCACAAATAATGCATCGGGTTTCAAGGACTTCCAAACTCCTTGGAAAGCGGAATTCTTATCGCTAATATTCATACCTACATGTACCATGTAAGCGGCATCAAAGATTCCTTTTTCAAATGGCATAACAGACGCATCACCTTCGATGAGTTCAACCGAATGCGTTAGGTCGACCAATTCAGTAAGAGAATTACCTACCTTAATAAAGCTAGGCGTCAAATCGATGCCGGTTACTTTGCAGGACGTCCTAGTAGCGATGAATCTAGCTGGGCCGCCGATTCCACAACCTACGTCTAATACTTTTTTATTTGCTAGGCTTTCGAGCTTTTCGCAAACAAACGTGGTCGCTTCGGTACCACCAATGTGGAATTCATCTGCGGCGCTGAGCTGATCCGCCGAGATGTTATCCAAATCAGCGCCTGAGTCTACGAGACCTTTTAATATGGACTCGTATAGAGTCCCGGTCTCGTAATGTTCGACGACCTCTTCGTTATCCACGTCTTTAATCATCTTCCTCTCCACTTTCTTCGTTGATCTCAACCCCTAGGCGGTCAGCATACCCCAACTAACTGCGTTATATTGGTAAATCGTTCGTATCTTCGTAAGTTTGGCATTAGAGTCGCGGAAGTTACTATCTTTATGCAAAAACAACTTCCTACAACAGTCTTCGAGCACTGATCATTACATGCCTCACCGTGAGGTCTACACGACTGGCTAACCCACCATTTCCAGAAACCTTAATATTTCCTTGTTAGTAGCCTCGGGCTGCTCACACTGCAACCAATGTCCAGCATCGGGAATCAAGGTTTTAAATCTTAAATCCGAAAACCAGTCTTCCATAGCAATCAACCATTCGTTACTCGAACCGGCATACTTCAGCACATCGTCCTGCTCACCAGCTACAAAAGCCGCTGGTTGCTGGATTTTCTTTTTACTGAGCTCTATTGTATCCGGACCGTTCAATGGTATCGCGCGATACCAATTGATAGGCCCTCTTAGACCACCAGCACTAAAAAAATTAACGTAGTTATCTAGGTCTTCTTCTGACAACCAGTCTAGCTTTTCATTTACAGGGGAAAGAATATCTACCAGTTCTGCGTCCCTGGGATGATTAACTTGGCCGATCCAGGTTCCCGCAGCTTGAGCAGATAAGGTCGAGTAGAATCTCTGAAGCCAAGTTCCTAGATTTCCCTCGATCTCGTGCTCAGGCTTATCTAACTGCTGGAAGTATCTTATGTACCAAAAGCCGTTATCGGCTTGTGGCGGATTAATCCAACCATTCCAGTCGTCCATGCGAGTGTAAGGAACTGACATTCCCATTACCGCTCTGCAGACGTCTTCATGTAGCAAAGCAGTGTGCCATGCGACCGGCGCACCCCAGTCTTGACCAATCACTATAAAATCGGGATGATCCAAAGCCTTCGCTATCCCTGCGACATCCGCCGCAAGACTCCTAACGGTATAGTCTGAAATTTCTGGTGGCGCATCACTAGTGCCATAACCACGCTGATCAGGTACTGCAACGCTGTAACCGGCCTCTATTATAGGATCGATCTGGTATCGCCATAGGAAAGCACATTGCGGAAAACCATGCAGCAGAATTACCAACGGTCCCGTACCTTCGACTACCACATTAAGCTCAATGCCATTAGTTTTAATTCTCTCGAAATTTCTATCAAAAACATCTTTCACTATTATTTACCTCCAGCATTTCGAAAATTTTGAGGCTGCTATCTAAAAAAACTCTTCCCCACGCAATTAAATGACACAGATTCTATAAGAAGGTTGTTAATCTCACCAATACTCGATCTTCAAAACCAATTTTCCTGTTTAAATTCCACCAGTGTATCGTCGAAGGCAGAAACCAGAGTCTCTATATCTGCATCCACCATAGGTGTCGAAAGACATGCGAGACCACGCATTGAAATCTGAACTCCTCGGTTGGCTAAACCGATAAAGGTAAGCATACCCAATGCAGGATCAGCTCTTTCTACTGTCCGGGCGTCTCTAATCGGATCAATCGTCCAGTGGATCATGAATAACGACCCAGTACCTGTTACCTGAGCAGGTGCCCCATGTTTACCAATCACCGCAGTAATACCATCCCGCACCAATTGACCTTGCTGGTTGACTTTAGCAATAGCGGCTTCATCTAATAATTGCATCCCGATCAAACCAGCTCTCATTGATACCGGGTTCGCGCTGTAAGTTCCCAAATTTGCCACTATCCCACCGTCCTGAGGTGCATTTAACCGGCTCATAAATTCGTTTTTGCCGCCCACCGCCCCAATCGGGAAGCCCCCTCCTATAATCTTTGCCATCGTAGTTATATCAGGCGTCACTCCCATAAATGCTTGGGCACCACCGACGGCCTGACGCAGTGAAATAACTTCGTCACAAATCATAACGATTCCAAGACGTTCTGTTTCCTTCCTGATCGTTTCTATAAACTCTGCTTCCGCGGGAATCATGCCAGCCGCACCTTGAATCGGTTCGACCAAAATGGCTGCCAATTCATCACCATGTTTTCCGACAGCCTCTACCACAGCTTGCGGATCGTTATACCGCATAAGTACCGCGTCCTGGGTAGCAGAATCAGGTAATCCTGCCATAGCCGGCCTTGGAATGGTTACTCGCTCAGAACTAGCCGGATCAGGTAAATCTTCGTGCCCAACGAGAACGCCGTCCGTAGAACCATGATAACAACCTTCGAATAGACCGATCCGATTTCGGCCGGTATGCGCGCGAGCCACCCGAACGGCTACCATTACAGCCTCACTCCCTGAACAGTTAAACACAACTTTCTGAACACTCGGCACCCTTTCACATAGATGTTCTGCCAAGGCACTCTCATGCATGGGTGGTGCTGGGTAAGAAGTCCCTTGAGCCAATTGATCCGTCGCCGCTAAAACAAGTTCGGAATGTCCGTGTCCATGGATTTGAGCCGTATAATTACCGTGGAAATCAAGGCGCCGATTTCCATCTAAATCAATAGTCCATGCTCCTTCTCCGCTAGCAGTATAGAAGGGGAACGGTGGGTGCCTCAACAACCCGCGAGAGAGTCCGCTCGGGATAAATTGTGCAGCCTTTCTCGCGTGAACTTGGGATTGAGAATTCATCTTAATAAAATCATTGAACGCTTTGCTTCCAGATATGTCACGAGATGTCTTTACGTCTTTCATTGTTCCTCCCTCGCCTGTTGCATAAGTGTAGGTGGACCCTCCGCCATTCTTTGCCTCTCATTTTCGGGAACGAATGGTTGGCCCGCAAGCTCAGCTAATTTCTGAATATTCATTTGACCTTTTCCTCCCGCACGCTTGATATCATCTATTGCCTCAGAAAAATTATCCCCTATGCTTTCGTAAATGTGCTTTTTATCACCGGAGAATTCAGGCAGACTAATTCGCTGTCCTTGGTTCAGATCTTTCGTGAAATGTCGACACCTCGGAGGAAAAAGATCAAGTCCGACGCTGCCGACATATTCTTTAAAACTAAGAACTTGAGTCAGAATTACTCGTTGTTCATAAAATTCGTGATCGGCTATAAGACAAGTCCAACACCGTTTACAGTAAAATCTTATTGTATCCGCGCGCTCAAAATTTTTGTAGGCGCCCAGCTCTTCAAGTCCAGAAGAAACCCTAAAGTTATTTGGAAACCACAGACTATCAACCATCTGGTACAGCGGCGGAGAGGGTGCACCTTTGTACTTATTTACGTACCACAGTGCTGCCGTGCAATCGTGGCAGCAGCATTCTAATCGCCACAGTGGCATTTTTACCGACAATTCTATAGTTACAGCATTGCATTTGCAGCGTATGCTCGGCACTCAAATCCCCCCGGGTGAAACTTAATCTAATTGGCTCCATTCCGAAACTGTTTGGTAGCCTCCTCATCGATTCTGAGACTTTCATTTTCGATATTCCCGGAGAATAACACGCCATAAACATCTCTCGCACGGTCGATTGAAATATATCTTTCCAAAACATCTTCCAGTACACGAGCAGGTTCACGAGTCATCGGGTCTCCATAACCTCCTCCAGATGCGTCTTTACCCTTCAACCAGGTTCCGGGAGCTAATTCAACCTCTCCCACACTCGGTGCACGTTCTTCTTTGCCGTTCTCATCAATCAAATACATTTCCCCTTTGTTCCCATCCAGGCCACCCCGGACACCTCTTGCTGGATTAACTTGCGCATCAGCAGCAAATACCACCGTCATCGGGTGATTACTCGGGCCATAGGTGATGATCGCGCCGGGTGCTCCTCGGTTATAACCTGCACCCTCCTCATCCTGAGTCAATCGTATCTCCCGAACATGTATCGGGTAACTCAACTCGTCAATCTCGATACTATCCCTGTACATCAGACCTGCTACAACTGGAATACCGTAAGTCACCCACCCATCACACTCAGGTGAGGCAGGACCACCGTTTTCCCCGATAAAAATTTGATTAACATAAGGGTGGTCATCATGTCGGGCATCCTTGCCTGAGATCACCGAGAATCCTGCACCCATACCTAAACCACCCTCAGCTAGGCCATACCCTTCCCCGAGTTCCGATAGAGCAGCCTGGACATTGTTTAGAAGTCGCTCCGAAACGTTAGTAGTTGCAACCGAACAACTATGAGGGAATTTTGGTATCCCAATTGCAGCACCTTCTCGCATCTTCATCTTAATACAGCGATAAGACCCTCCATTCCTCGGGATATCAGAAGGCAAACAATTATATACTCCCGCAACGGAATTACTAATCGAACAAGCTTCCGATAAGTTCAGCCCGTTATCCATATTGTCAATGTTGGATGTTAAATCAATCTCTATCGAACCCTCAGCCGGATCGACAGTCAGCTTGACACGTACCGGAATCCCATCAGGCAGTATCGGTGGCATGGGGTCATGGAAACTCTCACGTTCAATCGTCGCCGCAGGGAGCTCACCCAATGCCTGACGCATCCGCTTCTCGCTATAATCAAACCACTCGGCGACAAATTGCTTGATCGTCTCCTTTCCATACTTTTTAAAAATGTCATGTATCCTATTCTCTCCTGTTCTCGCTGAACCTAGCATCGACAGAAAGTCTCCGTACCAAAAATCAGGTACCCGAATACGTCGTTGACACATTCTCACAATATCATCATTCGTTTTATGATCACGTTGCACCCTAACTGCTGGAAAAATTAATGCCCCTTCTTCATAAACATCTCTCGCCATCGCATGGTAAGTCGTCGGAAGAGAATTCCCAATATCAGCTTGGTGCGCTTTAGCGCATACGTTGAACAAATGTTCGCCTTCCCAGAAGACCGGAACAATGATCGTATGATCAGCAGGGTGAGAGTTTCCACTATACGGATCGTTATGCAAATACGCATCACCATCCGCAATATCATCGTGATACTCACACATCGAAGCAGACTGCAAATTTAATCCATAGGTGTGTGCCGGCAACCCTTCCGCCGTCGCAAACAGCTCGTTATCCGACGTCGTAATACCACAAGAAAAATCTCTCGCACTGTTGATTACAGCAGAACGACCTGTTCTTAGCATCGTGTTCGTCATCTCGCGAACTACACCATCAAAACGATTCGCTAAAACCGCTAACAACATCGGTGATAGTGGCTCCGGTTTTTGTTGCTTACTAGTCGTCATATCTGTCACTCGTACCTCTTACAATTTTTCAAGTATCGGCTACTATATTAATTACATAACTACCCGACGGACTCAATATCGCCTTGGCGTCTGGCGGTAACACAATTGTAGTCGTCGCTTCCTCGATGATCGCTGGCCCTTTTATTTCTTCACCTACTTTCACCGAAGTGCCTCGAATGATTTTAGTCGACCGTTTATCCTGCAACCCAAAATAAGATTCTCGGGTTTTAATCTTTGTAGTGTCATCTATCTGTTCAGCAGTCACCGTTTTGGTAGGCAATTTAATAGATACTCGGCCTGTCCAATTCAAAAATTCGATCGGACTAGCTCGATCTTCAACGCTAAATATACGCCGATGGTTCGCGTGGAACGCCTCTGCCAAGTCATCGATCATCGCTTCCGATTCAAGTCTTGAAGCAGGTAGATCAACTGGGATATCCCATACCTGAGCTGCATAATGTGCATCCACACGATAGTGTGAACTTCGATCTGTGAAACCGCGTTTACCTAACCCATCAGAAAAACGATTCAAGACCTCATCAACTTCGTCGAGAGCAGCATTAACCGCAGCCGTATCAAAAGCATCTGATCTCGTCGGCATGGTAGAAGTATGCTCGAACTGAATATCCGAAAATTGCATGCCACTAGCAGACAAGACACTTGCGGTGCGAGGGATAATGACTGATCGACATTTAAGTTCACGAGCAATTGGTAGTATGCCAAACCCTGCAGCTCCGCCGCCGGCGACAATAACTGTCTCCGCCGGATCGATACCTTCGCTCACAGTAATATCCTTAATAGCGTTAATCATCGTTTCATTTGATACCGCATAAATAGAAAAAGCAGCTTCTTCGATTGAAATCCTCAAAGGCGATGAGATTGACTCCACCGCTCGTCTTGCGAGCCCGGTATCAAGCTTCATTCTTCCACCCAGAAAGAATTCCGGATCAATATATCCCAAAACCAGAGCGGCATCAGTTACGGTCGGTAGCTTACCACCCGCGCTATAGCACGCCGGTCCAGGCTTAGCCCCAGCACTTTGAGGACCTACCCTAAGCAAACCAGCATCATCTAGCCAAGCGATCGATCCTCCGCCCGCACCAACGCTACGAGCATCTACTGCAGGAATACCGAGCATATGTCCGGTAAACCGTTCCCCGATCCATGTCTCCTGCGTGATTGACACAACATCATCGAGGACGAGGCTAACATCAAAAGTTGTTCCCCCGGTGTCGACAACCAACACAGAATCACTTCGATTTTCCAGTTGAGCATAACGTCGACCTGCGATCGGTCCCATAGCCGGTCCCGAACGCACTGTATGAATCGGTCGCTCTATCACACTATCAACGTCCATACATCCGCCGATGGTCGTGCTAATCAACAGTTCGCCATTATACCCTTCTTTACGCAAATCACTCTCAAGATCACTGAGGTGGGTTTGCATCAGCGGTTTTATCGAGGCGTCAATCGCTACAGAAGATGCTCTCCGATATTCTCTCAGAATAGGATTCAATTCATGGCTAAGAGTATATGGCAACCCAGGTAGCTCTTTTTGTATCAGCTCTGCTAGCATCTTCTCATGTATAGGATTGGAAGTAGCCCAGAGCAGACTGACCGCACAAGCTTCAAATTTTTCAAATTTTATTCGCCCGATCATATCCAATGCTTGCTCTTCGTTAAGCGGACGATAAACCTGGCCAGTAGAGTCAATCCGTTCGTCTACCTCGAAAGTATATCGACGAGGTATGTACGGCTTTGGATATGGTTTAGAAAATTCGTGCGGATCAAACTTACCACCTTCTCTAAGAACTAAAACATCTGGAAAACCAGCTGTCGTGATAAACGCGGTTTTAGCAATATTACCCGTAACGATTGCATTAGTGGCTCGAGTCGTTCCATATATAAAGAGCTCAGTTCTCGAAAACACTTCTTCCAGAGGCAATTGAATCTCTTTGGCAGCAGTTTCAAGGGCATGTTTGAGCCCAACAAAAATCCGATCGGGAGTGGTAGGTGCTTTGCCAATGATGAAATGGCCGTCATCATCGGCAATAACGACATCCGTAAAAGTGCCACCCGTATCTACGGTGATACTCCAACCTGTGTTAGCGGAACGCAGCACGTCGCATCCTCTTTGAAAAAATTAGCCTTACATTACTCTATCCATGTTTTGAAAATCTACTAGCAATTGGTAATAGCGCTTAGGCATATATTATAAAAAATTTGTTTCTAAACATTAAATTCTAACACTAAGCATATGTTTCATATAGGATAATAGAAACTGATAGAAATTAATTGCTCAGACCGAATACTTCATTGGCAAGAATTTATCCAGCAAAAGACTTGAGATCCAAGCACATACTTGGGACATTACTCATAACGAAATTAAAAACTAATGGAGAGACAGATGTTAGATTATACAGAATTAAAAGATAAGGATGGCCTAGAACCCTGGCCACTACTAGAGGAACTACCTTTTGTCAAAGTACTGGAAGGAACCCCGGTACACTCCGGCCGTTTCGATGCTGGAGGATTTGGCATAAGAACATCGGCAGGTGTCTGGAAGTGCACGCCAGGTAGTTTCGAATACACTTACCCTGGCGATGAAATTTGCACGTTATTGTCTGGAAAAATCAGTCTGGTAGACGAGGATGGGCGAAATCATGATTATAAAGCGGGAGACACTTTTTACATGAGAAAAGGTGAAGTCGCGATCTGGACTGTTAAAGAGACCGTAAGAAAAATTTTTCACATCCACGATCCTGACGCAGAGGAACTTGCCCACAAGGCCGCATAAAAAGATGACTACAGAGCGAGTTCCCGGATATTGTGCGCTCTGCTGGTCAAGTTGTGGCTGTATCTCTACGGTAGTGGACGGGAAACTCGAAAAAGTAGAAGCTGACCCTAGCCATCCTACCGGTGCCGCTCTATGTGGAAAAGGACTAGCCGCTCCGGATTATGTTTACAGCGACGCTAGAGTCCTCTACCCGATGAAACGCACCCGCCCGAAAGATCAAAATGATCCGGGGTGGGAGCGAATAAGTTGGGAGGAGGCGCTAGACTCAACCGCCGAAGCGATCAAAAAGATTCAAGCCGAATGTGGACCCGAATCGATAGCATTTAGTTTGACAACCTCTGCCGGCACAGCAATGCAGGACGGTTCATCCTTTGTTGAACGCCTTCGGCACGCTATTGGAACTCCCAACAATGTTGTCTCTATGGAACTATGTGCTTTTTCCAAAGAGTTTGTCTACCCGCACACCTTTGGTGTACCTATGCCTCCTAGTGATGTCCAAAACAGTGACTGTATTATTCTATGGGGACACAACCCTAACTCTACGTGGCTAGCTTTTGCTACCCGAATTTCGAAGGCTATTCGGAGAGGAGCGAAAGTTATCGTGGTAGATCCAGTTCGAGTTGGGTTCGCGGCTAAAGCGGAACAGTGGCTAAGGGTACGACCTGGATCAGAT
>CAZXQY010000044.1:0-20585 GCA_964642505.1 uncultured Gammaproteobacteria bacterium
GGCAACGAGATGACCTTTACGCTCATGAGATCTTTCATCCCCCCCCATATGATGGTGTTCTCGTATCAATGGTCATCGTTCAGGGTTTTAATGTCGGGACGGGTAAGTACTCAATAGCTCAAAGGCAGCGCTTTTTGAGACAAGGTGTTCATGAGTTCTTAAGGTTACCCTCGGATCCGCCGCTTGAGACATTTGGCGATTGTGGTGCCTTCTCGTATGTACGTGAAGCTGTACCACCTTTTGGGCCCAGTGAAGTCTATGATTTCTACCAGGAATGCCGATTTGATTACGGTCTTTCAGTAGATCACGTAATTCCCGTATTTCAGCCGGAACTTGATGAGACCATACCACTTCCCGGTATGGGATCGCAGATTGAAAAATGGCAGCAGCGTCAAGATATCACGATACAGATGGCAAAGGAATTCAAGGCACTGTGTAATGCCCGTAAGCCAACTTTTAAGCCGGTCGGAGTCGCCCAGGGCTGGAGTCCGAGAAGTTACGCAGCAGCTGTGGACTCACTTCAGTCGATGGATTATTCGCTAATAGCACTTGGGGGTTTGGTCTCACTCAAGACCACAGAGATTATTGATGTGCTGCGTTCGGTATCCGATATACGCAACAAAGGCACCCAACTCCATCTTCTGGGTGTTACTCGCCTCGACGCAATTCCACAGTTTGCTTCCTTGGGCGTGACGTCATTCGATAGCACAGCGCCACTGATGAGAGCATTCAAGGATAAGGACAAGAACTACTATCTGGGGACGAGAACATTCTCCGCGATCAGGGTTCCACAGGTGAATGGTAATCCACGTCTCCAACGCCGTATTCTTTCAGGTGAAGTGAACTCAGGGGATGCGAGCAAGAAGGAGCGTGAGGTACTCAAATTGCTGATCAAGTTCGAGCAAGATGAAGTCCCCCTTGAAACAGCACTTGAAGCGATACTTGAGTATGAGAGTCTATTTGATCCCAAAGCAGATCGAGAGGTTCAATACAGACAAACACTCACAGAGAGACCTTGGCTGAGATGTGAGTGTGAGGTGTGCACCGATATTGGAATTCATGTAATCCTTTTCCGGGGAGCAGAGAGAAACCGTCGAAGAGGCTTCCATAATATTCAAGATTTTTCCGCATCATTATCGGAAGCTCTAGAGGTGGGCGGCAGCAAACCTACAAAGGACCTGCGCCGTGCCCGGTAAGAACGGTAAGAGAAGAAGTGGTGGAACAATTCGTGTTCCTGCTCTTGAGATATGGCAAACACCGAATAGGCGACTGTTTTCGTTCGCGATTGACGGTAAACGTCTACCGGAGATCGCTGCTGTTTCAAGGGTTAGGCGGGACGAAGCCAGAGACCTGGAAGGCTATCAAAGACCGGAAGTCATAGCTCACATTGCAGAGATACGGAAATACCTCGAATCGGAAGACCCCGTCTTACCGAATTCGATTGTTATCGCGTTCGATGGTAGCGTGAAGTTTGAACGGGCAAAGGGTCGGAAAGCTCGGGGAGCTATGGCAAGACATGGTACTCTTGTTATTCCTGTTCCAACTGCGAGTGGTAATGGAGAAAAACCAGGATGGATCGTGGATGGACAACAGCGTATCGCGGCAATGCACGGGGCAGATCTTGAGTCGTTCCCGGTTTTCGTGGTCGGGTTTATTGCCAGGGATGATGAGGACCAGCGTGAGCAGTTCATTCTTGTTAATGCGACCAAGCCATTGCCGAAAGGCTTGATCTATGAACTGCTCCCGGTGACGAACACCCGACTGCCTTCTACGCTTCGGAAGAAGCGTTTTCCTGCGATGTTATTGGAGCGATTGAACTTTGACGGTGATTCACCATTCGCGGGGATGATCCAAACACCCACATCTCCTGATGGGGTCATTAAAGACAATTCAATCCTCAAGATGCTCGAAAACAGTCTATCGGACGGCATCCTATATTGGTTCCGTGATCCAGAAACGGGTGAAGGCGATCCGGATACCATGTTGGCTGTAGTTAAAGAATTTTGGTGGGCGGTGCAGGGTGTATTCCCAGAAGCGTGGGGTCAAACTCCACGTCGTTCACGCCTCATGCATGGAGCAGGAATAGTGAGTCTAGGGATACTGATGGATGCGATTTCGGAGGGGTACAGGCGCGTAGGGATGCCAAAGCAGGATGGCTTTGAACAAGAACTAGAACCGCTAAGTGATATATGTGCCTGGACTTCTGGCCACTGGGATTTTCGTAATGGTGAACGGCGCCGGTGGAACGAAATTCAAAACACGTCAAAGGACGTGAGGTTGCTTGTGGATCACCTGCTGGGTGAGTATCGGCGTGCAAGCATGGGTGTTCCACTCCCTCAGAATGGACGCACACGCTAGACGTCCTTCGGTGACGGGAAAAAACAGGTGTCCCACCTGTCCCTGTTAGGAACTTACCCGCAACTTACGCGGTATCGATTGTCCACTCGACATACTTTTAGTCGAGGCGTATGCCGGAGTGAATAGACCGTGAGCGAATTCGTAAAATCCAAGAAATATCCGGATTGGGGACGGGCCAAGACATCACCAAGCTCTGGGCCAGGGGATTCTGTAGAGTTGGAGTATTTCATCAATCCCGCTCAAGGTTTTAGGACGGTCAAAGTCGAAGCTGGTTCTCTTATTCCCGCCTCCTTAGAGCGCCAAGACAGAGTGTATGTGCTGGAACCGGACACCGGCCGATGGCGCATTGGCAGATTAGTTGAAGATGGCGCGCAGAGCGTGGTTCCATTCCGAGGAGCTGCAGCGGCGGGAGAAATCGTAGATCTCCCGGAAGATGGTGAGGTCTATCTCGTGAAATTCCCTAAAATACGTAAGAAAAAATTTGCCGTACGTTTTGATGATATTTATGTGGCTTGGGAGCGGCCTATAAAATCTCCGGTTCCCTGGCTAGCAACAAAAACGCACGGTGGTAAATACATGTTCCAGAGGCGGCTATCCGTGTTGACGGAAATTATTCGCCAACGGGCAGGCTTTGCTGGAATGACAGGGTTGGCTTCAGCGAGTATCGAATTGTTAGAGCACCAGGTCATGGCAATGAAGACGGTGCTTCATGACCCCATCATGCGCTATGTGCTTGCAGATGAAGTTGGACTTGGTAAGACGATCGAAGCTGGTGTTGTGATTCGCCAACACATTTTGGATGAGTCCGGGAATGCGCGAGTGCTTGTGCTGGCGCCACCACACCTGGTCCAACAATGGAAAATTGAGTTAGCCGGTAGAATCAATCTCTTGCATCGCCCTCCCCACCGTTGGGCCGTCGGTTCCTATGAAGAGCTTGAACACCTCTCAGAGACTTTAGGTGGGTCGCCTTCCATGGTCGTTGTCGATGAGGCTCATCAAGCGGCGAGCTTGTCGGGCAGTGAATACGAGGATGAAACTGAGTTGTATGCTGGCCTAGCCAAATTAGCGCACAGGGCGACCCATGTTCTTCTGCTTTCTGCTACTCCTGTACTTCGAAATGAAACCGCTTTTCTAGCTATGCTGCATCTCCTGGATCCGGAAGTCTATGAACTCGAAAAATTAGACGAATTCAAGGACCTAGTTCATAGGGGTCAGAATTGGGGCAGTGCAGTCGCGATGCTTACTTCAACGGCGAATTCCGCTCTGCTTCGCAGATGTCTTACCAAGGTTGAGGAGTTGTCAGGTGCCGATGATATGGTGCATGAATTGGCAAACACGCTTGAAGATATAATCGAGGAAGGACGAGAGGGCCCAGAGCGAGACCGGGCGATTTCACAACTAAGACTTCACATTCAAGAAGTCTATCGTCCTTACAATAGGCTAATACGAGCCTCTAGAGATGACCCGGGTGTTGCTCTTCTTTTGCCCAAAAGGAGATATGAGCCTCAGCCGTATGAAGATCCTCGTCGTGAAGAAGCCTTTCATCATCTCGAAGACTGGAGACTCGAGGCTCTTGATGGGATTAAGGATCCTGATGTAAAGAGTGAAGCCAGTGACCTGTTTATTGAGTGGGTTGAGGCTTCTCTGATCCATCCGTCTGAGTTGCAGGAAAAGATATTGATTCGTCTTGGTAGGCTGCATACAGAGCAAGACGCTCCATTCTTTGACCAAGAATCAGAATTGCTTGAAGTAATAAGCCGTGACCTCGAGCAGCCAGATTTAGATCGTGTTTTCGCAGACAAACTTATAAGCGACATCCGACAACGTTCGAGAGGCATCGGTGAGAAGGTTCTTGTTTTCACTTCGAGTACCGCAAACGCCGAGGAATTAGAAGCTAGTGTCGGGCCCAAGGTCATGGACACGGTTTTGAGATTTACTGAAGAGGCTCGCAATACAGTTCAACGGTTTACAGATGAGCCAGGTGTGGGGGTGTTAATCATCGATCAGCATGGTGAAGAGGGGTTGAATCTTCAGCGTACCAAAGCTGTCTTGGTTCACGCGGATTTACCGCTGTCACCGATTAGGCTTGAGCAGCGATTGGGTCGGATCGATCGGATGCAATGCGGAGAGATTAAAGTGGTGTCCTCGATTCCTTACGCGAATTCAGGGTATGAAAGAGCGGTGTTCAAGTTTTTAGATAGCAGCGGTGTATTCACGGAAAGTGTGGCGCCTCTGCAGTATATCCTGAATGAGGTACTTACGTGGGTGCGCGAGCGGCTTCTCGAGCGCGGCACGGATGCGCTCGATGAAGCCTGTAAGCGTATGCTCGATCCCGAGCATGAGTTCTCTCTCGAAGCAGAGAAGGAGAGACACACTCACCTCAGGCTTCTCGATCAATTAGATCAAGCGCCTGAAAACCGGAACCTCTTCCAGAGCTTAGAGGATTACGAGTTTGAATCAGCAGGGGAGTTTTCTTCGTCGATAAAGAATTGGCTGGGTAAGGGCTGCCTCAATTTTTGGAGTCAGGAAACTGCTAGAGGCACTGAATTTGGCTATTGGAAGACGATAAAAGGGAAGATGAAAACACTTCTGAGTCTAGCAAGCTTCAATAGAGATTTTGGAGAGGCCTTGGCACCCCGAAACAGGGCAGGGTATTCGAATTTTCCCGAAGTGGTTTTTGACCGGGATCAAGCTGTGAAACAGGAAGTTCCGCTTCTACGTGTTGGGCATCCCTTAGTCAATTGCTTGGAGAGGCAGTTACGTAAGGAAGAACGCGGAATGGCTTGCGCTATCTGGCGATGCTGCTCTGATCCAAAACTTCTGGAACCTTCATTTGAACCATCAGTTTTTTTCCGGTTCGAATTCTTGATCGAGGCCGCTATTGATGTCTCTGAGAAAGCTCTTCGCCGTCGAGCTGACAGAGTCTTTTCTCCAAAATTTGAGACCGTTTGGATCAATGGATCCATTGAGGAAGAGGATGATCAAGGTCTACTCAATATCCTGGAGGTTGAGATTGGAAGTGATGGTCGAGCGCATGGGATCATTGATAAAGGACTTCATGTGGGACACACCTGGGACTATGCAGAAGATATCCTAGCTGTATCGTGGGAGGATCTTTGCGAAAGAGCAGAAGAGATGGCTTCTGGAGTGCTCGGGGATCGCTCAGACTTAGCTCGGGCACGCCAGGCCGCGCTGGACACCATTCAAAAAGAACTTGTCCGGGGGGAGGCGGTCCTCCAAGCGCGAAAGGCCCGACTCTCAGGAGCTAGCGCGAAGGTCGTTGATACGGCCCTTGAAACTGAGCGGATATTAGCTGAAAGCTTGAGGTTAGCGGTGGAGCAACCGAATTCTGAATTAAAGTTTGTGGCAGCAATCTTTCTTTCTCCTAATCCACTCCCTCCGGAGGAGATAGAGGTTGAGTGATTTTGTAAGGCTTGCTGAACTCCTGAGGGAATGGACCCCTGAGAGTAAGGTCGATCAAACACAGTTCGATTTGAGACCATACAAGAGATTGGCTCACGCGTTGGGTCAGTTACAGAGTGAGCCTGGCAGCGTGGGACACGGTGATATTGCTGGGTTGATCAGGACCGTTCTGCTGCACCAAGCTGCGGATAGGAAGCGGCCAGCTGAACTCATTGTGAGAAAAGAGGTTCCTGGATTTCCTGAGCGCGATCAATGGAAGGAGTTTGGCCTCGAGGTAACCTCTAGGCCACCGGATAAGCTAAAGATTAGTGCAGATGTGTGGGCTCCGAGTTGGCTCGAGGGAGGGCAAGAAGACGACGGAGTTGACCTGCCGGCGTATAACAAGACCTCACTCGTGCAGCCAAGCCAGGTTCCTATGGATCCGGCGCTGACCGAACTACTCGATGACGATAGTTTCACTACATATCGCTCGCCCGGGCAAGCTATGGCGGTCAGGTCTGCATTTCTTATGGGGGCAGGCGAGACGCTTCTGGTGAACCTTCCTACCGGCCAAGGCAAGAGCCTGGCCTTTCAGGCACCGGCACGGAAGGGTGGAGTTTCTTTATTGGTAGTGCCGACTACTGCGCTCGCTAAGGACCACGAGCGCCGAGTTCGGGAGGCAGGATGGAGCTACGACTCGATTGCTTATCATGCCGGATTACCTGATGCTGAGAAGAAAGACATCAGAGAACGGATTAGAAATGGTACTCAGGGTATCGTTGCTACCTCTCCCGAGGCTGTGCTTTCGGGCCTTAAGGGGTCACTAGAGAGATGCGCTCAGGATGGTGCACTGTCTTATTTTGTTGTCGATGAAGCACACATCATCGACCAGTGGGGCCAGGAATTCCGCCCTGAATACCAATTTCTGGGAGCTTTCCGGGATCATCTCAAGAAACTGAGTCCCAGCGGGTCTCAACCCAAAACTCTATTGCTGTCTGCCACGATCACGGAGGAGGTCTACAAGACTCTGGAAACCCTCTTCGGGGATATCACGCATGTTTCAGCTGTACACTTACGTCCGGAGATCGAGTTCTGGATCACAGAAGCGAGTAACCGCGAAGAGAAAGAAGCCAGACTCTTGGAGGCAGTGAGGCGGCTGCCGAGACCATTCATTATTTATGTCAGTACTTTGAAGGACGCTGAAAGCTTCAGTGAACTAGTACGAAGCGCCGGAATCAAGAGGATGCACAAAGTCATAGGTGGTATTGATCTTGAAGGCATCCTGGAGCAGTGGAGTGAACAAAAGATCGATGTGATTGTGGCTACATCAGCATTCGGGCTTGGGGTTGATAACAGCGACGTGCGCGCGGTTGTACATGCATCAATTCCTGAATCTGCAGACCGGTTTTACCAGGAAGTGGGACGAGGCGGTAGAGATGGTAAGAGTTCGATATCACTGACGATCTTCGAGGACTCGGATTGGAAAACCGCTCGAAATCTATCCAGTCCTAGGGTTATCAAGGAAAAAGCCTGGCCTCACTGGGACGCTATGACGGACGAAATGAAACGTCTCGAAGACGGAGAGGATCTCTGGGTTGTTGACTTGCAAGCGAAACCTCTTGGAATCTATCAAGAAACAGGGGCGAACCGGCACTGGAATGAAGTCACACTCAGCCTAATGGCGAGAGCGGGCGTGATCTCACTCGAATCGAAACTTGATGAGTTTTCACCTGATCCTAAAGCGACAGAAGAGGAGTTAAGAGAGTACCGAGATAAGATCTACAATGAAGCAATGATAACAATCTACGATTATGACGTAGTTAACAAACAGGCAGTATTCGAGGATAAGGTGCTAGGTGAGCGACAACGGGCAGCAGAAAGCCGCTCCGAATCATTCAGGTCCCTACAGGCTTTATTCAAAGACACTACTAAGTCCGTCAATGAGGCCCTTGCAAATGTCTATTCGTTTGGAGAAGTCGATGTCGAGAGCCCAGCAGGGCGCTGCCCTCATACCCGTGAGAATAACGGCGGAGGGACACACTACGTGCCTCCTTGTCCATTTCCTCCGAACTTCGCCCCAAAGACATTGACTGGCTATTTCTCTGAATTCGATAACGAACCCATATATCTTCACTATGATGGACACGCTGGAAGATGGGATCGAGACATCATCGACCTGCTCAGGTACAGTGTACGGTGTGGTTTCCTAGAAATTCTGTCTACAATGGATTGGTTTAAGAAGAAGAAGGTCAGCAAGTTGCATAGAGGAAGCCCCGAAGAGTTTGTGGTTTTAAGTGATATTCTGGTTAGCCCTTGTCGAGGTACGGGGGTTAGGAAAGGAGCCGGGTTCTTGAATGTGCCACGAGTAATCGTGGTTCCCCCCAACATCACTTTTGATCAGATCGATGGAGTATCACTGATTCCAGGGGTTCTCCACTCTAGATCGACCCCCCAAATCGTGGTTTTTGAAAAGAACCTGATTTATACACCCAATCGCCCTCGATTCTATAGGGATGAGGTGTCTAATTGGGACACTGTTCGAGGATTTATGGCCGAGGCGACAGAATGGCAATCCTAAATAGACCTAGTAATGGTCAGCCAAGTGTGCTTCTAGCACTTTGGAGGACTCTGAGTAAAGTCGGCCCTTGTACTGAAGCTGAACTACTTGGTCTATGTGCTCCTAAGCCATTGCGTGATAACGACAGCAACGATCAGGCCAATAGTACATTGAGGACCTGGAAGAAACTGGGTCTGTTTTCTGTTAAAAGAGGATCGATCCAGATTGCTGATGAGTTTAAGGGACTATGTGCTGATCCAGGTAAAGACCCACTTTTTTGGGAGTTCCGCACCGCAGCTTTGGACATCGCACTGCGTCCGGAAAACAACAAGCATGTGGGACAGCCCGAAGACAAGAAGGGTCTCCAGGGCGCTGCAGATTTCACGTACGCCATTTGCTGGATGCTTTCCCAGGACCCACATCAAGAATGGACGTACAAATTAGTGGATGCGAAACAGTCAGATGCTAAGGGTAAGGGTCCCAAACCGCTCCAAAATGATACTAGATGGGTTCCGCTTGTCCACTGGAGTTGTTTCTTTGGCTTAGCGTTAGATGTAGGCACCCTCTTTGTCGATCCCACAGAGGCTATTTCTAGGCGGCTGGATAAGATCTTCGAAAAGAAGAAGGCTCTTCCACAGAAGGACTTCTTCCAGAGGCTAGAGAAGGAACTTCCGATCCTCCACAAAGGGAAATACAGAAAGACTGCCGAGAAGCAATTTCTTGATGAGCATCAGGTAAGAAATGAAGAACTTTCGGTCGCACTATCTCATGCGCTGCTAACCCTTGTAGACAGGCAAGAGATCATACTCGAAGCGAAAAGCGATACCGAGGAAAAGATTAGCCTGAATAGGGACCGTGAAGACTATGTGGTCGCTGGAAGTAGGGATGCTTGGATCACAGGTATACAGCGAGGGCCAAGCTAATGGCTTCCCAAGTGGATCCAAAATCCCTCCTTCGTCACTGGCCGAATTCTGAAAATGTGCTCAACGTCATTGGTTCCCAGGCAGAGACCTTTACAGACCCTCTGCTGCTCGCAGTACACCAGCCGATGCGCTTTACTGAGGTCGACACTAGGTCGAACAAGATGGTGGGCGAAATAGGTGGGACCACACAAGAAACTGTTCTTGACAGAGTGCTTGAGGATCATCCAGACGGATACAGGGTCGTACCGGTTATTGGTCCTCCAGGAGTGGGAAAATCACACGCTTGCCGTTGGATCTCCGCTAAGATTGAGGAACTAAATCAAGAAGGCAGTAAACCGAAGTACCACGTCGTGAGAGTGCAGAAAGGTGCGTCACTTTCTAAGGTGCTCGATCTAGTTGCTCAGGGCCTCAAGGGGAATGCTTACAAGAAATTTCAGGATAGAATGAGAAATGCATCACAAGGGTTACCTCTGGACACACTCTTGTATGCGTTGATGGGGGAACTCAGCAAGAGGTTCGAAACTGATGAGGGGATAGTACCCGATTGGGTGACTGCTCTTGAATTAGATGAACCCTATGAAGTATGGAAGAATGGGTTGGCCGCATTTCTACACGAGAGGGAGCTCCGTCGCAAGTTTTTTGACAATGATGGGAAGGGCCCACTAGCGCTACTCGCTCGAAGGATCCATGAAGGGTTAAAGCCGGAAGAGATTGCCCGAGAGGAGGACGTAAGGACCAAATTCTTTAGTAAAGATTTTGGAGATGCACAAAAAAGCGTTCGAGGGAATGCTTTTGAGAGACTTAGCCAGCCTACACAAGATTTTCTAAGCCAGATTCGGCAAGAACCAGGTGCACAACAGGAATGTGCAGACCTATTGAATGGGGCCCTAGATCCAGCCACTTACGAACTACTCAAGTTCAGGGGTGGAGAACTCAACGATCTTTTTAACGACGTGCGTCGAGAGTTGTACAAAGAAAATAGAGAATGGGTGCTTATCCTCGAGGATCTCACTGCACTTTCAGGTATCCGAACCAGCCTTTTTGATCTGATTATCCGAGGTCGGGATGACCTGGACGAAGCTACGGGAAAATTATGCACCATTCGTTCGGTAATCGCGGCGACTGAGGGGCACATAAGCGGTTTTAAGGGACCCTGGGAAACGATCGCATCTCGAGCTGAAAAGAAGTACGAAATGCGTCAGCGGGACGCTGATACAGATCAACGGGCTAGAGTTATTGATCTCGTTGGTGCGTATCTCAATGCAGCACGCGTCGGAAGAGACGATATGAGTGCCGCATACGAAGAGGGCTCTGGCAAGGACTGGATTCCGAACTTCTCAGATGATGAGGAGGATCCGAATGTCTCAAGGATCTTGGACGCTTTCAATAAGTCTTCACAGGGATACCATCTCTTTCCTTTGAATAAACACGCCATAGAGAGGAGGTTAGAGTTAGAACACTTAACAGGAGACGAAAAAAAGGAACTGATCTACAACCCACGTGAGATTGTAGGAAGATTGGTGCGCGATACACTGGGTCTGCGAGATGTCTTCAAGAGTGGTGGCTTTCCCTCGAAAGCGTTCGGAGAAGATCGAATTCAGTCAGCTCGTTTCTCCACTGATCTAGCAAGGCGGGTTGATAGGGAACGGGATTTGTCCCGCTATTCAAGGCTTCTCGCTTATTGGGGCAACCAGCCCGAGAAGGACGGCGAAGCCGCAAGATTATCCAAAGAAGTTTATGACGCTTTCCAGATAGACTGGATTGATTTTGGAGAGCCCGAGAAAGAGAAGAAAAAAGAGAAGAAAAAAGAGAAGGAAAAAGAGAAGAAAAAAGAAGAAGAGAAAGATTCCGCTGGGGCCCAACAGAGTGCTTGGGTGGAGATTATTCGTGGCTGGCGATCAGGTAACAAGTTGAAGCAGGATCAAGCTCGCAAGATCAGAAAAGCGGTTGCTAATGCAGTCTTAAACAACGGGGTGCCAGAGGGTTGGCCCGGTCTGACATACCCAACCGACAAAAACAAAAAGCTGATAGCAGATAAGAAAGTCTTCATCCCCAGGTCGGGCACAGGTCAGATACGGAAAGAAGTTGCCGCCATTGTCGTCTGTACTGAAAAGGACCTGGAAGATGAGAGGCGGGGCCCTGTCCTCGCACTTGAATTGCTATCAGTGTTGCATGTTCAAGAAGAAAAGAAGGATCGGTGGTCTCAAGATGGCTGGCCTGAGGGTGCGAGTTTTCGCCGTTACTGTGCATTCGTCCGCCGTCACCAAGAGCACTTAGCAAAATGGTTACGGGAGAGCGACGATGATATCAGGATCAGGGGCGGGGAAGGGATTGGGAAGATCCTTCCACAGAAGAAGTCGAGCATTCCTGTTCTAGAGAGTCTCTTGCTTTCGTCAGCGCTGCTTGGTTCGGGCGAGGATGATCAGTCTCCCGTGCCAGACCGCATTGCAAATCTAGTTCGGGATCATGAGCAAAACGTTGAAGGGGAAGGTGACTGGGCTGACCTTCAGGATACCGCAAGCAAGTTCTATAGAAACGCACGTGAAGCTTTCCAGCGTTCGTTTTGTGCTTATCAGGGCCTGGGGCACACCCCTTTAGCGTTAGATATCAGTGATCTCTATGACCACATAAGGTCGATCACAGTTGGAAAAATATCAGCGCCAAGATCGGGTACTCCTTTCGGGCCCGATATCAAGAAATTGCGAAGAGACTATAGTTCTCTTCACAGGGATAGAGAAAAGCACCTTAAGGAATTCAGGGAACAGGCGGAGGACTATTTAGACGGTGCATATACCGATGAGTTGAAAGAATTATTGGATCAAGCAAAGGCTGCGGGTTTCCACAACGATGATCATGGGAACTCACTTGTTGACCCTATAACAAGGAACCTTAAGACGATCCCAGTTGACCTAGATCAGACCATCAAGTTGTTAGCCGGACTCCAGGACTCAAAGGACGCAAGACGTATCGTCCTTCTGAGTAGCGTAACGGAAGAGTCGTTGGATTCTGTGAAGCGACTAACATCGGCGATAGCTCTGTTTCTTGTGCAAGTGGAACCACGGGTGCAGTTACGCCTGGAAGATCTAAGAACTGCAGACGATAGCGCAGCCCTTGGGGATCTTCGTGCCACGGTCGAACAAATCGCACAAGTGTTGGGAGCCTGACGCCATGGCTAAGACTTCAATGAATCTGCGCAAGAGAGTTAAGGATACCCGAGGTAAATTCAAGACTATTAACGACTTAGCTGGAACCGGCAAATTGGCTGAGCATTTGATTGATGCTCAGGGACAGTTGCAGCCCAGTTGTAAGAAAGTGAAAGAAACTCTGGAGGCGTGGGACACGCTGCTTGTCATAGAGAAAGAGGTTGGGATTACGAAGACTGACGCCGGAGAGATCAAGAAGGAAAGGAAGGCGATAATCCGGAGTGAATTGAAGAAGTACAAACAACAACTCGACAAAGAGCCGCCCCAACCCAAAAGCGGACACGCTTTGACAAATCTCAATAAGGCTCTGGATAAGTTTTCAAATAAGGTGCGAGGCTACACAGAGAAGTCTTGGGCTCAGTACTCTGAGGTGCATGTACAGCCTGCAGAGGAGAGACTGAGGGTCGCTTCAGTGGGTCAAGAAGAACTCACTGATGAACTCCGCGATGCTGTAGATTCGCTAATTGAGAGTTTGAGAGTTCCTCCGAGTGACGAGGCTACCCTAAGTCAAGTTCAGGATAATGTACGGAAGTTAAACGAACTGAAGGATAAAATCGTACAATTAGAAGTTCCGGAGAATGTTCAGAAATTTCTTACTGTTGCTGGTAGAGGGGCGAAATTTGCAATGCTCACCCCCTCGATTTATGAGTGGATCAGAGATAATCCGACTGTTGGAGATTCTTTAAAGGTCCATTCCGATGACTGATGTCTGAAGAGTCAAGGACCGCTCTGGCATTTCTTGACCAGCTAGAATTGCAGGAAGCGAGATTGCTCTCTTGGGGTTTGACGGATGGGTTCTTCTCTGAGGATGAACTCTCAGATCAAGCGGAAGATTTCTTAGATGATTTGCGCGATGCGGGTACCGAACCTCCGTTTGATGATAGCGACGAATTAATTGAATGGTTAGAAGATGCGAGCCTGCTCTGGGAACTCCCGTTCGATGGGGGTGATGGGCCTCGTTATCGGTCGAGGGTCGCGGAGGGTGTGCGACTCATGTCTAGACTCAGACAAATCTTCAGCCCTGAGCGTTGGCGTACTTCGCCCTCTCTGGTTGCGGACTATCGATTCCATCTTCAGCCTCGGTTATTCCCGAGAAGGGACGTGGGGCTAGATGAGGTAAAGGAAGCGCTTAAGCTCGCCGACGAACGGGTGCGGGTGCTCGAGGACCTATTGAGGGCACCGGGTGATCAAACACTGAAGCTTAGTAAGTTTCAGGTTGATGCGAGCAAAGAAGTGCTGGCATCTCTCAACTCCGGCAGTATTGGTGCGACGCTCGTTTCTGCTGGTACCGCGAGTGGTAAATCACTCGCGTTCTTTCTGCCTGCATTCCTCTATTTATCTAACCAACCTCGTACAGTCGATCACACCCATGTACTAGCCATATATCCGAGGAATGAACTACTAAAGGATCAACTCAGGTCGACATTGGATTATGCTGAAAAAACACAAAATGCGTTCGTTGCCAGTAGAGGATTCGGCCTCTCTATCGCACCATTTTTCGGCCCTCTTCCTGTTAACGCACAACGCTTACTAAATCAGCAGTATGAGCAATCTTGGCAAAGGAGAGGTTCAGGCTTTATCTGCCCTTTCCTGAAGTGTCCAACGTGCGGAACGGGTGAGATGCAATGGATGGAAACTGATGTACAAGCCGGCACAGAGCAGCTGTCGTGTGTTCGGGGTAGTTGCGATGGGTTTTTAGGGTCTGAACGCATTCGGCTTACGCGTAAAAGCATGTTAGAGGAACCGCCCGATATTCTGTTTACCACGACAGAGATGCTGAACCGGAATCTATCTTCCGGGGAATACAGGAAACTCTTTGGTGTGGGAGTAAGTGGTAGCCCGGGGCTGGTCTTATTGGATGAGATTCACACATATGGTGGTGTGACCGGTGCCCAGACCGGGTTACTTCTTCGGAGATGGCGGAAACTCGCTGGAAAGTGGCCGCATTACGTAGGTCTATCAGCCACCTTGGCCGAAGCCCAACGGTTCATGTCACAATTGACGGGTGTGTATCCCAACAGGGTTCGTGTCATCGAGCCTGCCCCTCACGATATGGATGAGGAGGGGATGGAGTATACCCTTGCACTACGTGGGGATCCGGTTTCTGGGACTGCGCTTCTTTCAACATCTATTCAAGCTTCAATGCTTCTTTCACGGCTAATGGATGATGTGAGGCACCCGGCTACGTCGGGGGATATTTATGGTAAACGTGTCTTCGCGTTCACAGATAATTTGGACGTAACCAACCGGTTGTATGATCAACTCAGGGACGCTGAGGGTTTTTGGGCGCATGGGCCAAACCACCGGGAGTTGGGATCTCTAGCGAACTTGCGTGAGAGTTCATTGGCTCCGATGGATGAGCGTTGGCATCAAGGACAGTCATGGACACTTGCGGAAGATATCGGACATAACCTCAGCACAGGGAATCGAAGCAAGATTGGACGTACAAGCTCCCAAGACTCTGGGGTCGATCAGAGTGTTTCACTCGTTGTCGCGACTGCTTCTCTTGAGGTTGGATTTGATGACCCCGACTGCGGAGCAGTGATTCAGCACAAAGCTCCACCAGATCCTGCTGGATTTATTCAGAGGAAGGGGCGTGCTGGTCGAGGACGTTCCATGCGACCGTGGACTGTTGTCGTTCTTTCTGATTATGGGAGAGATCGTCTCGCTTACCAGGGCTACGAGCGATTGATTGATCCCATCGTACCACCTCGGACTCTACCTCTGACGAACCGTTACGTACTCAAGATTCAAGCAGGTTACGCTCTGATGGATTGGCTTGTCGATAAGCGTCGGCGGGGTGAGGCATGGAAGGATTTATCAGGGGACGAGAGACGCAGAAACCAATGGCCTGGGTATACCCAGCACCTCCTAAGCCTACTAGAGGATCCCAGCGTAAGGCGTGAATTCTCAGAGCACCTCAAGAAAGCTCTGGGAATCAAAATAGAAGATGAAGAAACGGTAAAGGCTATCCTTTGGGAGCCTCCACGTTCGATTCTGTTAGAGGTTGTACCCACACTCCTCAGACGCCTAGAACACGGATGGGTCACCAGTGATGGAGGAAGTGAAGTCCAGGAAACTGGTAGTAACAACTATCCGCCACCGCTACCGGAGTTTGTGACTCCGAACCTGTTTAGTGACCTAAACCTTTCTGAGGTCTTGGTGCTTGTGCCGGGAGAAGATTCTAGGGGTGATCACAGGTTGTCACTAAGTCATGCTTTGAAGGAGTTCGCCCCTGGTAAGGTCTCAAAGCGATTTGCTGTCCAACAAGGTCATGTATCTCATTGGATACCTGTTTCCGAAGACGGAACGCTTATTGATTTGGCCAGCTTTATTGATTCAGAACATGTCGTCGAGTTGGGTCGATTCCAGATCTTAGAAGAGGGGAGATCTAGGCCTATTGATGTAGTAATGCCGAGAGTGATTCGGGTACAGGAAGTCCCTGTACAAGTTTCCAATACCTCTAACTCGTTCCTTACATGGCACCATCAGATCATAGCAACTACAGAAGGCCACAATCTTGAAGTACCGCCTAAGTCAGTATGGCGGGATCTCATTAACGAACTGCGATTCTTCACTCATGGTATGGGTAGCGCTATTGAAGTTCGGAGGCTGACAGACAGGACATCAGCTCAAACGAGATATAGGCAGGGGGAGCTAGTTAGTAGGGTTTTCGAATTTGAGCGGGAAGTTGACGGAACTAAAGTACCGGTAGCCTTAGGATTTGTGACCCAAGCAGATGGGATACGAATTGGTGTATCTCTTCCCGAATCACTCGGTGTATGCTTCCAGCAAGATGAAGAATTATTGCGTGGTCTACGGACCAGTTACTTCCACCATCGAATTTCGTCCGATGACCGGCTTGAGGGTTTGGCCAATCCTTTTGAGCGAAAGTGGTTGGCCGATATCTATCTTTCGTGCCTGACCTTTAACGCCTTGAGCCAAGAGAGTTCGCTTAAGGCTGCAGTTGCGGGAATCGATGAGGGTACAGGGCGGTTGGGTCTTAGCGAAGTGCTTCCACTGATTTTCCAAGCTCCTGAACTGGGGCCGACCGAAGATGGCGAAGAAGACCTAGATGAACAGCAACGGCGTTTGTATGAGCGCCTCGAGGCCTTGCTGCAAGAACAAACTTGTCTTGCCGTACTGAACGAAACTGCCGGAGTCCTATGGGATGCTCCGGACAGTTCATGGGAAGAATGGTTACAGAGCCGAACTGTTGAGACGATAGCTTCTGGATTTTTAGGCGCATGTCAACGCATATGTGATGGGCTCGAGCCGGGTGACATCTTAGCCGACATCGACAGAATCTCACCCGATGAAGAAGGTGGGTCACACAGCAATTCTTCGTTGCCCTCTCATTACATTTGGCTGACAGAGGCTACCGCTGGTGGTACAGGCTTTATTGAACAGGTGCTCCAATCGATAACGGAGAGTAGGCAGGGCTTCTTGGGTATGGTGGATTCTGCGTTGGCCCCTTCGGATTTTGAACTGGCAGACGTGACGCTTCGTCGACTTCTATCGTGGCTTAGCGATGAAGAGCCAGAAGGTTCAGTGATTAGGAATTCCGTTGCGTCATACAGGGCCGGTAAGGGCCATCAAGAAATGGCTACTGCCTCTTATCAATTACGAACGGAATTGAGAAAACGAGGTTTGCCAGTTACTCAACCTGCACTGGCCAGCGTGAATCTAAGGATTCTCAGAACCGGTAGTTCCATCGACACTGATAAGGTACTAGCTAGCTTGGTCGAGAAGTGGGTCGAGGCTGAAGAGATCTTGGGAATAGAGATCGAGAGTCGAGTGTTTGCATGCGTGATGAGTGAGCGGACGGAGTTTGACAATGCCTTGTCTACGCACTGGAATTTGCCCAGCCAAGGAGACAGGCGGGCTTGGCGGTTTGATACGTTTTTGAGCCTCTTGTGGCCTCGAGGAGCTCCGCTCCGAGCCGAATCCTTACGCTATTATCACCCCTATAGACAACCTCTTAGTGGTGACAGGTTGATGTTGCAGATGCTCAATTCTCGGAAAAGTCAAACAGTCGATGTGACTGCTGAAGATTGGCGCAAACAGTTAATCGAAGCCTTGCTTAGAGATGGGCAGGCCACTCTTTGGGGATCTGTAATAGATCGACTAGCCCTCAAGGAAGCTGTGGTCTCGCTCCTAACTGACCCATTAGATACGGGGTCCTTGCTACTCTATGCGGAGGTCCGGGGTACGGCGTCTGATGGCAACAGTATTTCGGTGGATTTGGAACTTCCGGAGTACTTCAGTTGATGACTTTCAGAACGCGGCATGTGTGGGCTTCTCTTCGCACTGGACGAACTGAGTTGCTTCAGTTGCTCCAGGGGATTGTAGCAGTTGAATTAATGCACCCTAGTGAGGAATTCTGGTTGGTATCCCCTTGGATAAGCAACATCGAGTTACTTCCAGATCCCCATGGGCGCTTTAGATACATCAATCCGTCAGGTGCCGGCTCTTTAGACATGGTCACATTCCTGAGCCTCCTTCAAGAGGCTGGTACCCGAGTAACTGTTGTGACACTAGGCGAAGGTGAAGGTAGCCGAGAGACTGAACTGTTTCTGCGTTCTCTCGAATCTGCATCGTCCAGCCTTCCATATGCGGATAACCTACGTGTGTTACTCAAACAGAACTTAGAGCATGCCAAGGGCCTACTCGGTGACACATTCCAGATCTACGGTTCGATGAACTTCACCTATAGAGGGCTCCACAAGAATACGGAAATGGTGAGTTTCTCGGGTGATCCGACAGATATGGCCTGGCTAAAGGATAAGTTCGAGGATGAGTATGGCGCTTGGCAGGAGTAGCCGATGAGCCTAACAGAATCTTTCTTTGGCTCCGATAGCGCTTTGCATGAGCACGATATTGGAACGGAGCCTTGGCAGTCCGATATCGAATCGGGAGAGACGCCTTGTTTCTTACCCCGGATTATGGATGACGGTGGCGCTATATGGTACGCGATTGCTTCAAATGCCCGTGGGCTCATGGCACTTGAATCTCAACTCAATGCATTTCTGGGGCTTTCGCTTTCAAGCTACAGTGGTGGCCCGACAACACTTGATTCTGAAGATGTCTGGGATCAACTCGTGGAAAAGGACTTTGACTATGTAGTTAAGGTCGAAGTAAGCGCTGGGCCCAACACAGACCAGGCTACCGGACGACTTCGGTTACTAAGAGAATTGTTGAGGACACAACCAGAGAGGAGTGTCGAAGCACTCCGACCTGGAGCAGATATTCTGCGGGACCTAGAAGAATCCATACGTCTAAGAGATCATCCGCTATCGGAACAGTTGCTCGAGGAAGCGAAACTCAGCGGACAATTCGATTCTAAGAACCTGATATTCTTGGAGTTCCTAGTTCTGGAACTCACCTCTGAATGGAGTGGCCTGCTCAATCATCCGAAACTTGAGAGGGTCATCGCGCAGCCTCGACCAAGCCGGGTTACGCAAGCGCTCTTACGGGCGATCTATTGGACCGAACTGGAGTCACTGGAAGGCGACGTAGTTCGGGCTACCAAATATTTTCGTGAGGTTATTGAACCTCAATATCGAGGTCTCTTCGCGACCAAGATTGGTACCAGTGGTAGGGAAACTGAGGTTCTATTTTTTCTGAAGGCTGTGGCGCTAGATCCCCAGGATCCGGATTTGGCTGAAGAGTTGCTTCGCGAAGTGCGCCCTGAAGAGGAGCATCATTCTTGGCTCGTAGAACTCAAAGGAGAGTTGGGGGCCTCCCTCTCTCAGTTAGTCGAAACGATTGGTGCAGAGGGAGCACTCGAGCAGGGTAGGGCACTGGTTGGAAAATTCCAGATCGATCGTGCTTGGGAGCGAGCACTGGAAGCCGGAGGTGGTTTAGAACAGATAGAACTCCTAGGCCGCTGCGCACTTATTTCTAATTCCATAGAGAGAATTCGCACTGTCCTTGAGATGGCTAACGAGATTTCAGGGGCAGGCGAAGATCCCATCGTGGGGCGTGTGCTCGCCGAACTGGGTGCTAGAATTGATTCAGATCCGCTTAGTGAAGATGGGCCTTTGCCTCCGGAGGGTTGGGGAAGCTGGGCGTCTAGGTTCAGCGAACCCACACCCTTCAGTGAGGGAGTAACCTTGGCGGACTTAGGAGCCGAGGAGTGGGATCTATTGGAATTGGTAAAGGATCAGGCAGACTCAGAAATGTTTGCGGGGGCTCTGGAGTCCGCTTCTGAGGAGAACGCTCGCTTCATACGAGCTTCAGTACCTTACCTACTGAGAGCTCTGGACCAGGCACCAGGTTCAGCTTTAGGCCTCAAGAGGATCTATCAGGCTCTTTGGCTAATTGTTCTGACAGACGATGAGCCAGGTCGTTCGTATTTCAATACGCTGGCAGATCTAGCCGAAAAACTAATCGAGTCAGGTGTGACTCCAGCAGAGTACAAAGATCTCCTGAGTGAGATTAACGATAGAGTTACTAAAGACGGTTCTCCGAAATCCATGATTCAACTGATGGATCTTGTAGATCTTCTATTAGAAGGTCGTTGTCCCGATCCGGGTGCTAGGGAAAATGTCGTGGCTACGGTTCTCAGTAAGGCTCGCAACCTTAGGGAGCCTGAACTCATGCTTCTCAGGGATCTCGTAACTGAGTGTGGCCTGGAGTTCCCGGAAGAATTCACACGCCAGCTTAACGACTTACAATCTAAGCTGGAGGAAGGGCCTGTATCACCTTTGCGACATCTAGCAAATAAGTATGTCGCTCTTTACTCACTGGAGAAGAAGTCCCTGAGAAGGTTGTGTCGGGTGCTTGAAGAGAGTGTGGATGATATTAAGGTTCGCGAATTCAGCGATCATGGTGGAACATCCGCCCTGAGGGAAGCTGCCCGGACCGCTGATGTTTTCCTCGTAGTTACACGAGCTGCAACTCACGCCGCAACTGATTTCATCACCCAGAACCGTCCTCCTGAACGCGACAAACCTATTTATCCGTCAGGCAAGGGAAGCTCCAGTATGCTCGACGCCCTGATAAATATTGAGGCCGAATAGGCTGCTTCCCCCGTCCGGTCAGTTAACCGGCAAGTCTGCCTCCCAAACGGCTGTATACGGATGGATCCAGCCTTCCTGTTCCAGTACCCAGAACAACCCTTCTTGAACTCTTATATCA
>CAZXQY010000045.1:0-19908 GCA_964642505.1 uncultured Gammaproteobacteria bacterium
GTTTTGGGGCTCTTTTTGTGAGCGAAACCCAGATATTAATGCGCTTAATAACAAAGAACTAGAACAAATGTATATCGACAAAAAAATCAAACCGTTAGTTTCCAAGACATTCTCTCTCAATGACGCGAATAACGGGATAAGTCTGCTTGCGAACCGAAAGGCAACGGGAAAAATAGTAGTAAAAATAAGCTAATACGTATAATTTCTCAGAGGATTAGCAGTCGACAACTTAAGACTAGAGATAGGAGAAAATCGATTTGAAAGATCACATTGCTATGGACGACACCAGACTAGACTATCTAACTATTAGCCAAGCTAAAAAGAAAAATGGATTGCGACTGGTTCTAGGAAATTACCCGATCCCAGGCCCGTGGAGAGAGTCTTGCAAAAGTGTCTTTTACGTGAAGGGAATACCTTACCAGTCTGTTAGAACATCAAATGAAGACTCCAGTGATCTGTTGATCGGCGCGGAAAACTCCCAAAGCGAGCTAATTGAATGGACCGGTCAACCGAGTGCGCCGGTAGCGATCTGGAATGATGAAAGACCGAGAGCTTTTTGGTTTGACCAGCTCTACTTAGCCGAAAGACTGTCGGTAGACCCCCCGCTGATTCCCGATGATATAAACCAAAGAACATTGATGTTTGGAACTATAAATGAACTAGCGGGGGAAAACGGTTTAGCGTGGTCACAGAGATTGCTGATGGTAGATACTCCGCTAAAAATCTTACCGGAAAATGATGAGAATAGACCGTTCTGGAATTTGCTAGGATCTAAATACGGATATTCAGAAAAAAAAGCCGATGCTGCTAGGCTAAAGATTATCGACATATTGAAAAAAATAGATGGACTGCTAAACGAATCTCAGTCTACGAACAATAAATACTTCCTGCCGTCAGGGCTATCAGCCTTAGATATTTATTCAGCATGCTTTATAGGATTGCTTAAACCCATGTCCCCGGACCGATGCCCTATGGCGACGGATTTTCGAGCGGTCTACTCAAGCGATGATTCCAACATAAACAGTGCAATTTCTAATCGGATTTTAGATCATAGAGACTTCATCTATGAAGAACATCTAGAATTACCGGTGGCCTTTTAACAACTAAAATTATCCCATTGGATAATAAAATCCTCTATTTCGATGACGTACAGAAAGGGCATCAATTTACGCTCGGCCCCTATCAAGTCACAAGGAAAGAGCTGCTAGACTTTAATCAAAAATGGGACCCTTTACCCATTCATACAGACGACAAAGCGGCAAGGAAGAAAGGATTCAAAGGGATCACTGCGTCAGGACAGTACACTCTCTGTGTGAAACAGAGATTACTAAATACAGCTGAATGGACTGACGCAGTAATCGGCGCCCTTGCTTTCGATGAGCTCACATTTCCGACGGCGGTTTATCCTGAGGATCGACTTACCTTACAAATTGAGTGCTTAGAGACTAGAATATCAAAAAGCAAGCCCGACCGAGGAATTATCAAGTTCAACTTTTGTATGGTTAACCAAGATAATTTAGTGGTATTGAATTATCTGGACACAGTTATGTTTTCCCGTGGGCCAAAAAGGATAGAAATCTAGGAGAAAATATGAATAACCTATCAATCGAAGAGAAGATTCACAATCTCATGGCAATAGAAGAGATTAAAAAACTGAAAGCCGTATACTGTGCCTATTGTGATGACCAGTACAACCCCGATGGTTTAGCCAGTCTTTTCACCGAAGACGCCACCTGGAATGGTGGACCCGAGTTCGGACTCCATCAAGGACGAAATGCCATTCGGAATTTTTTCGCAGGGGTTTCAGGAAATATTTTGTTTGCGGCACATCTCGTTATGAACCCGATTATCGAAGTTTCTGGAAACCGTGCCAAAGGCAAATGGAGACTAATTATGCCATGCACCGTGTCGGAATCGACCGATAGGGCGGAAGCTAAATGGCTCCTATCAAAATACGATGAAGAATATACCCTGAGCGATAATCGATGGCTATTTGACAAAATGGTTGTAAATTCGCAATTCTATTCGAACCATTTGGAAGGTTGGGCCGAGGATACTGCCCCTGCAAAATAAACTTAATACCTGGGAGAAAAAACATGAATGCGGATTATTTAACCAACATCTTTATGGATTGGGCAGACGACCTTAATGAAGGAAACCTCGAAGCGTTTTACGGTTTGATGGATGAAAATATTGTAATATTCGATGAGGATTTACCCTGGCGTTTAACTAAAGAAGATTTCATCGAACACATCGGTTTTCATGTTCCCAATTGGGATTCATTTGAATGGGTCCCCCGAGAGCTTAAATTCACTTGCCGAGACTCTGTAGGGGTTGTGTCTGGGTACGCTACTTTTCGAGGAAAGCCGAAAGACGCGGGCTTTCGACAACGCTTCATGGGTTTCACCCAGACCTGGATAGAAGATAAAAATGGCGATCTGAGCCTTCTCTGCTGGCACCAGGGGCCACTACTCGGACAAATAGAAGGTGCTTCCCCCAGCTAACAAATAGTCGAATCTACTCCGACACTAGGCAGCTTGTAGAAAGATTTTAAAAGTTTAAAAAGAGAAAAGGAATCGTCGGTTCCTGCCGTCTCGCGAATTGAATGCATAGCAAATGTGGGCACACCGACATCAACCGTCTTAACTCCCACAGTGGTAGCTGTTAAAGGACCTATAGTACTTCCACAACCCATATCATTTCGGCTAACAAAAGATTGCAGATTAATTCTTTCGCGCTCCGACAAATATCTGATGATGCCAGCAGTTTCACTGTTCGTTGCATACGCCTGATTATGATTAACCTTTAAAACAGGGCCGCTGTTTAGAATTGGTAAATGGCTGGCATCATGCTTTTCAGGAAAGTTCGGATGTACTCCATGCGCATTATCTGTTGAAACTAACATGGATAAAGCCATCACCTCAGAAAGATTTCTAGTATCTACTATTCGCTCAAGAACCGCTTTAAGAAATGTCCCTTTAGCCCCCACGGCGGACCCACTTCCCACCTCTTCATGATCATTGCAAACCAATAAACGATTTTGATCGCTACGAGATTCGATTAGTGCCTTTAATCCTACAAAGCAACTCAACAAATTATCTAGCCTAGCACCCGTGATAAATTCATCCTTTAAACCAACAATAGAGATCGGATTCGTATCATAAAGCAGCAGTTCGGAACCTATTATCTTAAAAGAACTTGGAACTTTATGTTCTCTCCTCACCTGGGCTCTCAAAAATGTATCAAAATCTATCGCTGCTTCACTCCCCAAGTCAATTATGGGGAACAGCATCGTTTGTGGGTTTACGTGCCTTTTGTTATTAGCATCCCTATCCAAATGGATAGCAAGACTGGGAATCACCGCCAACGGCCGCTTAAAGTCTATGAGTAAATTCCTGAATTTATTGTTAGCTCGGATCGTGACCTTACCAGCGATCGACAAATCACGATCAAACCACGGATTCATCAAAACGCCACCGTATGTTTCTGCACATAGTTGGCGATACCCGGATTTCGACCTGATTGGGTTAGGTTTTAATTTCAAACAGGGACTATCCGTATGCGCCCCTACCATCCTGAATCCATCTTTAAAGCCTTTTCTTGAAGATAATTGAAAAGCCGCTATCGACGAACCGTTTCGTACAACGAAATATTTCCCGCGACTTATTACTTTCCATTTTGTAGATTCATTTAACTCCTTGAAACCGGCAGCCTCTAGTACTTTACGAAGATTGAGCACCACGTGAAAGGGTGTCGGTGACAACTTAAGGAACTCCATTAGTTCATCGTTAAAAGATTTTTTACTCATAACACAATCTTACTGAATTCACTCGGAGAAGTAACGGCCAAATAATTAAACCGACGAAAAGGTGGCTAAGGTAAAGTGAAAGCCACTACAGCATTGCCCTTTTTATACCCGAATAGAGAATGGCCACCACTTGCCACCGCCACGTATTGAGTCCCCTTCTGCTCGTACGAAATCGCAGGAGCATTCACTCCAGCTCCTGTTTGAAACTCCCAAAGTGCCTCCCCGGTACGGCTATCCCTAGCCACAAAACGCCCATCTGACTCTCCGTAGAACACCAATCCGCCATCTGTCACTAATGCTCCCGAGACGATCGCCAGTTCCGTTTTTATCTGCCATTTTATCTTTTTGGTTTTTAAACTAACCGCGCTGAGCGTGCCCCACTCAACACCACTTTTCTCAAAACTGAGCTGGCTAATAGTGCTGCCATCAATTTGCTCTGCTTTTTGATACCAAGTAGGTCGATGAGACGCTGGGACATACAACAAACCTTCACTTTTGCTGTATGCTGCTGGCGGCCAGTTAGCGCCACCTGCCGCACCTGGAGCTACTTCTATGCCCGTAAAGGTAGGTTGACGAAACATATTATCATTTTTTGGGACAAACATTTCGGAGCGCCCTAGTACTCTACCGTCAGTTTTATCGAAGAAAAAAACTCGTCCAGTTTTTGATGCCGCGGCAACTGCTTCTACTGCTTTTTCTTCATCATCTTTCATAGTAACCAATATCGGAGGGGAAGCCACGTCATAACCCCATATGTCATGAGGTACGATTTGATGGTACCAAACTAATTTACCAGTACTCGCACTAAGAGCTACTACTGCGGACGTGTACAAATTATCACCCGGTCGTTTTTCGTCCGAGTAGGTAGGTGAAGGATTCCCTGTCCCAAAAAAAATCAAGTCTAGATGGGGATCAATCGTTGGAGAACTATAAATCGATCCTCCGCCAGTTTTCCATGCGTCCTTATATTCGTCCGCATCGGCTCGCTCCTGTTCGAGGTCTCGATTTAGATTTTCTCCAAAATAAGTAGTCGCCGAAAAATCACCTTCCCACTTTTCCGCAGCGGTGGAATACCAACGCCAAATTAATCGACCGTCAAACGCGTCATAAGCAGTAATGAAAGCCCTTAACCCTCTTCTCACACCCGGCTTGCCTAGCTCCGATATGGCGCCCGATTCGGCGTCTCCGAGGAAAGCCGTATAGCCGGTTCCGCTTACACCGAGAAAGACTTTGCCATCATAAACGACCGGTGCCATGTTGCCTGAAAAGCGGGTCATTCTTTCAAAATGATGACGTGTCTCAGAATTATACTCTCGAATTAAATCTAGATCTCCATCTTCTCCAGTCATCGGATCCACGACAGGAATATCCCAAACGACCTTACCTGAACCAGATTCTAAAGCAATAAATCTCCCATCTACAGTAATCATATATAGCTTTCCATACCCCCACGCAACACCACGATTATGGCTTCCGCAACAAAGTTTTTCGTCTCTCAATTGATGTTGGTAACGCCATCGTTCTTCTCCGCTTTCTGCGTTAAGGGCAATCACATGATTGAAGGGCGTTGTTAGGAACATCGAACCGTCGACCACAAGAGGGTTTGTCGGGAACGTTCCCAAAATGCCTGTTTGAAAAATCCAAGCGGGTTTAAGTTTCGAGACGTTATAGCGATTAATTTGCCTAAGTTTGCTAAGCCTATGATTTGAATAGCCGCGTCCATAAGTCAACCAATTTTCAGTGTTAAATTCAGCCCGCAAAAGTGTTGAGTCATTACCTGTACAAGGTATACTAATTAGAATTAAAACAATCAAGATGGTACATATACGTACAAATTTAAGTGTAACCAAGGCTGGCTCCTCGAGAATTAGTTTCTTAAAACCCGGACAACTACAAATTAAAGAATGTGTTGTAATATTTCAAGGTTACTGGCTAATTAATGAGCACCAATCCTCAATAAATAGAAGAAGATTCTGAAATGGGAAATGGGAAACCACTGGAAACTTTTTTAGCCAATTACAAACCATCTGCATACCTTGTTAGCTCTGTCGATCTCACCTTCGATATCTTAGAAGATCAAACCACAGTGACATGCGACCTAATAGCGCAACAGAATCCGAATTATGTTGATAAAACCTCTTCTTTTTACCTTGATGGCGAAGAACTGGAACTTGTAACTTTAACAATTGACGGCAAGCCGGTCGCGGAAGACCAGTATGAGATATCGGACAAACAATTAAAATTAGACAAAGTCACTAGTACTTTTTCCCTGTGAACCGAAGTTAAAATCGACCCATCAAAAAATAGTAAATTAGAAGGTTTGTATTCGTCCAAAACCGGCCTCTTCACCCAATGCGAGGCAGAGGGGTTCAGACGAATCACCTATTTCCCTGACCGTCCAGACGTCATGTCACTATATACGACGACCATTATTGCAAATGCAGAGCGATACCCAACCTTACTATCTAACGGAAACCTTACCGAAGCTGGGAATTGCGAAAACGGAAGACATTGGGTTCGCTGGGTGGATCCTTTCCCGAAACCAAGCTATCTGTTCGCTTTAGTTGCAGCAAGATTGGAAGTCCTAGAAGACTCTTTTGAAACAGTTTCGGGGAAACAAGCAAAACTCGCCATTTATGTTGAACCGGGGAAATTAGATCAGTGCGGGTTTGCTCTTGAGGCACTCAAATCTGCGATGCGGTGGGACGAAAAAACCTACGGTTTAGAACTAGATTTAAAGCAATACATGATTGTAGCTGTAAGCGATTTCAACATGGGAGCCATGGAAAACAAAGGCTTGAACATCTTCAATACGAAATATGTGCTAGCAAGTCGAGAAACGGCCACAGACAACGATTTTATGCTTTTAGACCGAGTCATCGCCCACGAATATTTTCATAATTGGACGGGAAACCGAGTTACCTGTCGAGACTGGTTTCAATTAAGCCTAAAAGAAGGCTTAACCGTCTTTAGAGACCAGCAGTATGGAGGTGATCGATATTCTCACGCCGTTCAAAGAATTCAGGAAGTAAGGCAATTACGATCGGTTCAATTTCCGGAGGACTCTGGGCCTATGTCCCACCCTGTACGTCCTTCTTCATACATAGAAATAAATAATTTTTATACGGCAACGGTCTATGAAAAAGGTGCCGAGCTCGTGCGGATGATTCATACACTATTAGGCAAGGAGAAATTCAGGTTGGGGATAGACCTTTATTTCGAAAGACATGACGGTGAAGCCGTAACTATTGAAGAGTTTCTTAATGCGATGAAGGACGCCGCTGAAATAGATCTTTCTCATTTCAAGCCGTGGTACGAACAAGCCGGAACTCCTAATTTAGAAGTAAAGACCAACTACGATAGCGTAAAACAAACTTTAACAGCGACTTTTAAACAAAGACCTCCGAGAGGGCAGTCTAATGAAACTTATAAAACACGATTGATACCCATCAAATTCGGACTACTGGACCTCAATGGTAACAATGTTTTAAGTAACGAACATGGCACTGTCAATAATGAACAATCTGTTCTAATAAATCTAGAGGAAGAGGAGCGGACCGTCGAATTCCATAAAATAAAATCCGAAGTAATCCCTTCTATTTTACGTGAATTCTCCGCGCCGGTAAAACTGCAATATGATTATAATAGCGAGCAACTAGCTCACCTAGCGCAATATGATACCGATAGCTTTAATCGATGGGATGCCTTCCAAGAACTTCTTAAAAACACCATCATTGATATGGTTAATAAAATTAGCACAGGAAAAGAAAAAACGTTGGATCAAAATTTGGCTGGTATATTTAGGAGCATCTTGGTGAATTCGAGTGACGATCCCGCACTAGCGGCAGAGATGATGGTACTGCCTTCGGCTAGTTATATTGCCGAACAAACCGAACACTTTGATGCTGAATTCATCTTCTTAGCCCGTACTCAATTAAGAAATTGTATTGCGACGGAGATGAAAAATCAGTTGGAGGCAATCTTCCTAGATTTGAGCAATGACTCAGAGGACGTAAATCCAGAATTTGCCGGACGAAGAGCCCTAAAAAATTGTTGCTTAGGATATCTCCTAGAACTTCAAAATCCCGAAACCTTCAACCTATGTCTAGATCAACTTCAAAACAGTAGTAACATGACGGACGAGATCGCCGCGCTATCAGGCCTAGCTAATTTCGACTGCCCTCAGCGAATTGTCGCGCTAGATTTTTTTTATAATAAGTGGATCAATGAAGAACTCGTCCTTGACAAATGGTTCGTTTCTCAAGCGTTATCTCGATTGCCCGGAACTCTGTCAGCGATAAAATCTCTTCTTGGGCATAAAAGTTTCAACTTTAAAAACCCGAACAAAGTACGATCTTTAATTGGAGCTTTTTGCCACGGAAATCATCATCTATTCCACCTTCCTGATGGTAGTGGATATAGTTTTTGTGCGGAGCAAGTTATAAAACTTGACGCAATCAATCCGCAAATTGCTGCTAGGTTAGCCCGCGCGTTTGATTCATGGCGCCGGATAGATGGAGCCTCCCAAAAGCTAGCCGGAAACGCTCTTAGAACTATTAAGAATACCCGTGGTTTGTCGACTGACACCTTCGAGATTGTCAGTCGAGCCCTGGAAAATTGAAGGATTTAGCCTGCTTTTCTCTCTTTAGTCTCTTTAATTACTTCCTCAGCGATGTTGTTAGGACAAGGAGCGTAGTGAGAGAATTCCATAGAGAATTGGCCTCGACCGGAAGTCATTGTTCGGAGATCGCCAATATACCCAAACATTTCACCTAAAGGCGCATCTGCTTTTACTCTCGAACCCAAGGAGCCTGCCTCCTGAGCTTTGATCATCGCTCTACGACGATTTAAATCACCTATCACATCACCCACATGGTCCTCCGGCGTAAAAACGTCAACCTTCATGATCGGTTCTAACAACTGCGGAGATGCCTTAGGTAACGATTGTCTATAAGCAGCCTTTGCAGCTGTCTCAAAAGCCACGGCCGAAGAATCGACTGCGTGAAATGCGCCGTCCCTCAGTGTCACTTTTAAATCCTGTACAGGATAACCAGCAAGCACACCTTCTGCTATACACAGCTCAAAGCCCTTTTTAACAGCCGGCCAGAATTCTCTTGGTACATTCCCACCCGTCACTTTTGATTCAAATTCAAAACCGGTACCAATCTCACCAGGCTCTATAGTGTACTCGATCTTCGCAAATTGGCCCGCTCCACCTGTTTGCTTTTTATGGATATATTCATCTTGAACAGATTTGGTAATGGTCTCTCGATAGGCCACCTGAGGTTTTCCGACGTCTACCTCACAACCGTGTGTTCTCCTCAAAATATCAACTTTGATATCTAGGTGTAGTTCTCCCATACCTTTGATGATAGTTTCATTACTTTCTTGATCAGTCTCTACCCTAAAAGAAGGATCTTCTTGAACCATTTTACCTAGAGCAATACCAAGTTTTTCTGCGCCAACCTTCTCTTTAGGTGCGATCGCAACTGAAATCACAGGATCAGGAAAAACCATGGGTTCTAAAGTCGCGGGATTCTTCTCATCTGCTAGCGTGTGCCCAGTTTTAACGTTCTTCATACCTAGTACCGCTACAATATCACCTGCCCCCGCCGAATCGACATCATTCCTCGAATCGGCATGCATCTCTACGATACGACCAATTCGCTCCGCCTTTCCCGTGTAGGTATTTAAGACGTTCATCCCTTTTGCTATTCTACCCGAATAAATCCGTATGAAAGTTAAAGCTCCATACCTGTCGTCCATGATTTTGAACACCAAGGAACGCAATGGCTTTTCGGGGTCAACCGTGGCTACCTCTCCGGTCTCATTGCCCTCCAAATCAACTTCCGGTTGAGCCTTAACCTCAGTCGGATTTGGTAAGTAATCAACGACTGCATCTAAAACTAATTGAACACCTTTATTTTTGAAAGAGGAGCCACAGAAGGTAGGGAAGAAATCCAGGTTTATTGTACCTTTTCTGATACAACGCTTTAATGTTTCGACATCAGGTTGCTCTCCCTCTAGATATTTCTCCATTACATCATCGTCTTGTTCAATGACTGTCTCCACCAATTTCTCACGGTACTGTTCCGTTTTTTCTTTTAAGTCCTCGGGAACATCTTCAATTGTATATTTTGTTGGGTCACCCGAGTCATCCCATATCCAAGATTTCTTAGTTAGCAGATCTACTACGCCTGAAAAATTATCTTCGATACCAATAGGCAGAACCATAATAAGCGGATTCGCCCCGAGAACATCCTCAACTTGGTCGACGACTTTATAAAAATCAGCCCCAATGCGATCTAGTTTATTGACATATATAATGCGAGCTACTTCGGATTCATTCGCATAGCGCCAATTAGTTTCAGACTGGGGTTCTACTCCACCGGAACCACAAAAAACGCCTACCCCCCCATCTAGCACCTTTAAGGATCGATAGACTTCAATAGTGAAATCAACGTGTCCAGGGGTGTCAATTATGTTGAAGCGGTGATCATTCCAAAAACACGTGGTCGCCGCAGATTGTATCGTAATGCCGCGTTCTTGCTCTTGTTCCATAAAATCGGTGGTCGCTTGCCCATCGTGGACTTCTCCTATCTTATGGATTTTGCCGGTTAATTTTAGAATCCGTTCGGTTGTTGTCGTTTTACCAGCATCTACATGCGCGAAAATTCCTATGTTGCGGTATTTTGTCAAGTCGGTTGTCATTGCCTATTCTAATTCCTTAAAAAAAATAATACTAAAAACTCAGTCATTGAAATTTAAAAATCCAAGCCTTGCCAAATACAAAGCCTTATTTTATTAATAATTTTGATCGAAAATGGTTGCGATAAGAAAATACATATTTAAATTACGAAGCGAAACCGCCTTCGAGGTGAGAATTTTAATCTTTTAGAGCGAAATAGGAAACACATTCTTGATTATTTAATATAAACGGTCCAAGAAAAGCTTCCACTCGGGATTATGATGACTGCAGTCGCCCCAAAACCTCGAGACAGCCCGTGTCACCCAGGTACGTTCGTAAAAGTCGTCTCTCTTGATGACTTAGCTCATTATATTTAAACGTTAAAAAATCTCTACATTTGGCGTGATAACGAAAAGTCGGTTGCTCGAAGTTATGCCCGCCCAGTCGAGCACTAAAATAGGGTGCGTCATTGCGAACAGCAGTAGCATTGGCATTAAGATAGGGTAGATAGATGCTGCCCGCCATTGATAACAACGTATTTACTATTTCCAACGGTTCATCCCGTTCTTCCCACTCGCCATCGACACCAGATGAATCGGCTATACGCATTAACCAAGCGATCGTGCGAGGGCATTTATGCCGCATTATTTCACCAGGGGTCAGATCCTGCATTAGGATAGCCAACTGTCCATACAAGCTGAAATCAGCTATCGAAGGACGGGATCCAAAAAGAAATTTTCCGTTAGCGACAAATCTCTCCATACTCTCCACCAATCGCACAAAACCTGATTCAAACAATAGAGAATTTTCGGGCGTACACCCTACGATCTCCATACGATTCGTCTGCCTCTCTAAAAAAGACTCGAAACACCGGTCGAGTTCGGTACCAGTCAGGCTGGGATAAGTGTCATCCATAACCCAACGCGGCGCGTATGACCTATCACGATCGTATGAGAAACGGTAGTGGAAAATTATTTTGCTAAGCCATTCATCACACAAATCCTCGATAAGCAACGCCACAAATCCGAGCACTTTGTCGGGCGGATAGATTGTCCGATTTTCAGGATGTAGCTTTTCTAAATCTTCACATATGAAAGTACTGTCAGTGTGATAGGTTCCATCGGGATATTGAACCACAGGCATCAACCCGGGTTTCAAGTCTTTAGTTTCCGAAAAATATTGGGGGAAACGGCAAATCCAAAGGTGCGGGATGCGTCTGTAACGCATAACGGCTCGTAATTTTATTGTGTAAGGTGAAAGTTCAACGCCTATTAGTCGATACCGTTCCATAGGAATATCTAGATATTTTCATCCCTCCCCGACCGGCTATTCACAGTAATCAGGATAGTCTCTGTCTAACATCCTGAGCAAAGCTGGCCACGCAAGATCGCCCAAAGTGCCTTCATTTATCAGTTTGCGACCTTGTGCTGCCGCAGTATCCATAGCGGCCTCCGAAGGCATATGAATCTTATTACTCGCCATTGCACGAACTTGCATCGTACAAGCTCGTTCAAAATTATATAGCAACATAAAGCACTCAGGTATAGTAGAACCAGTAGCCAACGTACCATGGTTTCTTAACATAAGCAGTTTCTTATCCCCAATGTCTCGAACTAATCGCTCGCGCTCGCTTAAATCCAGTGCGACTCCCTCATATTCGTGATAAGCCACTTCTCTCTGAACAACCATCGCGGTCTGAGTTAAAGGCAGAAAACCCTCGCTCATGCTAGATACTGCTACTCCATCATCTGTGTGAAGGTGCATCACCGCTCGGGCGTCTTCCCTTGCGGCATGGATTGCGCTGTGAATGCAAAACCCAGCCGGATTGATTTGGTAACCGTTCTCTAAAACAATATTTCCATCGATATCTATTTTCACCAAGTCAGACGCCCGTATTTCATCAAACATCATTCCATACGGATTAATCAAAAAGTGATGTTCCGGTCCAGGCACACGCGCCGAAAGATGAGTGAAAATCATGTCTGTCCAGCCATAATGATGGACAAGTCTATAAGCAGCAGCCAAATCAACTCTCACTTGCCATTCTTCCTCAACAACTAAATCCCGGACGCTATCAGTCTCACGCATTACTTGAACCATTTGAAAAAACCTCCACTATCCAATTCTTTTAGGAATCAGGTTAGTTTACTAGATGTCCTATTGGTCTGCTAATTAATGATCACTTAGGTATCAGATAGCCTAATAGAGTTCTAAATATCAATATGACTTATAGCTTTATATCAAATTTAAACGTATATTTTGGGGTGACCGGCTTGGTTTTTGGGTGTACCGATACATCCGGACGTCGATACAATCAAGTTTAAATCAAGGAAATAATGAGTTTTCGCAATGAAGTTAGGTCTGACTTATTGGCTGGTAGATGATTTAAGGGCAAAATCTATCTCAGCACAAGCTCGCTTTGGGGAATCACTCGGATTTAATTCTTTCTGGTTACCAGAAAATCACTTTAATGAAATTGCCCTTCCTGATCCCCTGATGCTTCTCTCAGCAGCGGCAGCATCGACTTCCTCAATCATACTAGGTACTAGCTCCTATCTGCTCCCTCTCAGAAATCCTTTGCTTGCTGCTGAACAAGTAGCAACATTAGACAAGCTGAGCAACGGACGACTTATTTTAGGAGTCGGTCGGGGCTACGCGAACGGTACTTTAAAGGCTTTCAACGTTAAGCCCGGAGAAAAAAGGGAACGATTCGAATGGTGTTTGAACATAATGATGCAAGCTTGGGCAGGTTACGGAATTTCTTTGGATGACAAAATTGATCCTGTAGTTGTGAAACCCTCTCCAGTGCAGACGCCCCACCCACCAATTTGGATAGCGGCCTTTGGACCAAAAGCTCTTCGGCAAGCTGGGACCTTAGGCTTACCGTACATCGCGTCTCCCGTAGAAACATTTTGTCAACTTAAAAAAAACATAGCGACGTTTAAACAGGCTGTCGATGATGCAGGACACGAACCCATAACAGTAAGACCTGTGATGCGAACTGTCTTCGTCTGCGACGGCAAGTCGGAAATACGGAGAATAAAAAATGCTATAACAAAAGCCTCTTCTCCCCCAGGTCTTGAAACTTCTCCCAATATCGACGATTGGGCTATCATTGGCGAGAAAAATTACGTTCAAGAAAAAATCCAGGAATACGAGGAAGCACTAGAAATAACCGAGTTCATTGTTACCAGATTGAGGCTAACAAAGGTCTCTGATGGAAGATTTCGAAAATCTCTGGACAATATTGCCGCATTACGACTCTAGTTAAGAAAATCTTAGACGTCTCAAATTTACAGCCTATCTAATCGGTTCACCGACATTAGCTTTTGGTCTAGTATGAAGCCGTGCCTGGCAATATTCGATCATATGAGATACCTTAAAGAAACAAAAATTTAGTGCAATATTCGGATCAATGACGGTTTAACGACCCTCTCAAAATGTCCGGCTGTAAGGTAAAAGAAACCCTAGCGGAGGATTGTCATGGCTCTACCCCTAGCCCTTATCCAATGGACAGAAGGAACCAACGGTAACGACCTGGTACAAAATGTTAGAAAATTGGAGGAATTAGGTTACGAGGAACTCTGGTTACCAGAAATATTCGGCCGCGAACCTTTCGCTACGGCAGGTTATTTATTAGCTCAAACGAGTAAAATAAAAGTGTCTAGTGGGATAGCGAATGTTTATGCACACGATGCCGATTGCGCGGCCCAAGCAGCTAATACACTGGGTGAATTTTCTGACGGCCGATTTACGCTAGGACTCGGAGTATCACACCCGATATTAGTGGAACCTCGTGGGCACACCTGGGAAATGCCAGTTCCTAAAATGAAAAAATACCTCGATAGAATCGCCGAAGCGCCTATCCTAAGCCCCAAAGCCTCGGTGAAAGCACCTGTCATAATCGCTGGTCACGGACCCGGATTGCAGAAAGTGTCAGCAGAGAAAGCGGATGGCCTGTTTCTTTTTTTGCAAACTACCGAAACGGTTAAACAGGCTCGGTCGATTATCGGTCCAGGAAAACTCCTGCCGGTCGCAGTTCGCTGCGTCCTTGACCCTGATCCTGAAAGCGCCAGAGATTTAGCCCGTCGAGCTTGTGCATTTTATCTATCACGTCCTCCCTATCATAAAGTTTGGGCATCCGTTGGTTTCAACGAAAATGATTGGAAAGACGGTGGAAGTGATCGTTTAATCGACGCTATCTGCGCTTGGGGAGACGCAGAAACAATCAAAAAGAAACTACAAACATACGTCGACGCTGGGGCCACACAAATTGTCGTCTATCCTTGTAACAAAGAAGAAGATTACGACCCAGAAAACGCCATGTCACTTATTTGGAACTGGGACTTATATGAGGCTCTTGCACCTTACAGTTGAATAAGGAGCGTCTCAAATGACTCGCTGTTAGCGGTTCGTTTGTGAAAAGTTCCCTCTCTCGGATCAGCCCAAACCGCCATTCAATAAAGTGGTGTGTTCGCCTGGAACAATCATCTGGAAGCGCGTGTCAATCCAACGGGTGTTCAATCTACCTTAAAATAATGTCGGCCGACAGGCGATGTTTCCGAAATTTTAAATCTACGAAGCGCATTGTCAGCCTCAGTCAACCCAGAATAAAAATCTCCGGTTTGATCTCCTGCCCTTCCATTTAAAAAATCATTAGGATCTTGATGATCAACGAATCCTAAGGCAGACGTCCCAAGAGAATATCCAACCAACTCTTGAATCTTGGTAGGAAGTTTTCTTGCTATTTCTGGGGGTACTGCCAGATATTGGTTCTCCTCTTGCCTCAACCAACCCAAACCATAATGGAGGCCCAAACCGTACCTAACACCTTCAGAACAATTCGCTCCCCCGCCATGAAGCGTGTTCCCTATATAAATAAGAACAGATCCAGCCGGCATTTCTGCCGCTACTACATCAGTCACTTTCGGCTTTTTCCCATCTTTCCAATGTCTACTTCCTGGTACTAATCTCGTGGCTCCATTTTTTTCGGAAAAATCGCTGAGTGCCCATATTGTAGCTAACAGAAGTGGCGGCGCCGGATTCTGAATAGGATAAAATCCGGTGTCTCTATGAAGTGGTTGAGAAGTCTCACCTGGCTCAATGTACATAGTACCCGTATAGTTGATCCGGTAACGTACGCAATAGGGCAACAAAACATCGTCGGCAATTTTTAGTATGAGTGGGTGGGCTACTAGTTCTTGAACCGTTTTAGATCTTGTAATTAAACTCCCTACCCGTCTCGTTTTTTCACCTAGAAAATTCTCATTTTCATCAGATGATCCTCCGCGTTTCTCGATATAAGGTCGCAACTCGTCCTTTATGGAGTCCATTTGATTTTGCGTCATAAGATTTTGAACGATTGCGCATCCGTCTTTCTCCAAAGCGGAAGTTATCTCACATACTTCATTACTCTCAGTAAAATAATTCAGCAGCATTTGAGTACGCCCTCCATAAACCTTAGCTATAAATCCAAACTGGACTCAAAGGGCTATGGTCGCTAGATTGTCCAACTCGGATTTTAAATCACTAGTTTCGACTCCATTCAACCACAACACAATCCTATTAGCTCCGACCGCTGCCATCTGTTGGATCGCGTCTTTAGATTTCCATTGATCAAGAATTTCAAAAACTGTAAAGTCGATTTCTTCAGGGTCCCTATTTATGTCAGCACAAAAGGATCGTATTTGCTTGACGCCGTCCTCAAATTCCTCAGGACTCTGAACTAGCGGCAACCAGCCGTCTCCCCATTCTGCAACCCTTTTTAACGACCGAGGATTATTGATTGCGCCCAGCAAAATGGGCGGATAAGGGTCTTGCGTCGGTTGCGGATAGCATCTGATGGGAGGAAAATCATTATATTTTCCGCGAAATTCGGGAGCATGCTCAGTCCACAGCGCCTTCATCACTTTGATGTTCTCCTTCACGTGAGTCCACCTGTGCTCAAAATCGCCTCCCAAAATTGTACATTCTTCCGGATTCCACCCTGAGCCAATCCCGAATAGAAAACGCCCGCCAGACGATTGATCCAAGGTAGCTATCTGCTTCGCGGTCAATATAGCGTTTCTCTCAGGCACTAAAAGAACACCAGTACCCAACTTTATTTTACTCGTCGCCCCTGCAACCGAGGAAAGCACAATCAACGGGTCAGGCATTTGCCAAAGGTAATCCGGTTCAGGAGAATCTTCCGTCCCTCCCGGGTAAGGAACACTGTACTCAGCAGGCATAATAGTGTGATCGGGTGCCCAATAGGATTCAAAACCCAAACTCTCAGCATGTTGCGCGACTTCTACCGCATTTCCTCTACGGTTATCGCCCTGAAAAACGCCAATATCCATACCCTCGACCTCCTTTTTCAGATAATAGAACTTTTTTAAATTAGCACGACTAAAGATGAATTGATAACTATTTTGGGACTTCACGACAGCTTGATAAGCAGGATCTCAAAAACGTCAACGGATTGGACTCTAACCCTTCGCTAGGCGGTTTTTTGTTGATTTTCTCAAAATAGAATAAACGATTGGTATATGTTACGGGATACCATGTAATATGAAAGCGGCATCATCTAGAGGGAAACAAAACCGAGATGACTAAGATAGTAGACTCGTTTAAGTTTACCGGGCGCACAATTGGTAAAATCATTGACCGAAAAATCGAGACGAGCCCGATCGTAACCGAGATTCCCTGGACAAACATTCGGAAAAGAATTGATGAATCCCGGATAGCATTGGTAACGACTGCTGGCATTTCGATGAAAACTGACAAGCCGTTTGATATGGAAACCGAACGAGCCAGGGGAAATTGGGGCGACCCGAGTTGGAGAATGATCGACGGAGAGGCTACATCTAGTGAGATAGACGTCAACCACCTGCATATTGATACCTCTTTTATCGAAAAAGACATAAACGTTGCGCTCCCTACCGCAATACTCAAACAGTTGGTCGAAGAGAGCACCGTAGGCTCCGTCGCTCACAACCATTATTCAATAATGGGTTTTCAGGGTGATAATTCTAAACGGTTGGAGACGGTTTCGAGCCCGGAAATCGCCAACGCAATGAAAAAAGATAATGTCGATTTAGCGATATTGACCCCAGTATGACCCGATTGCTGCCGATCCGTTGGGTTGGTCGCGCGTGCAATAGAGAGAGCCGGTATACCTACCGTCACCCTAAACATGATATGGGTTTTCCAAAAAATAGTGGGCATTCCGAGAATTGCCGCAATCGAGCATCCGTTTGGCCGACCTTTTGGTGAGGTGGGGGATTCTGAGACCCAGCGACAGGTTTTAAAAGGTGCGCTTAATACTTTTTCGACCGCCAAGAAAAAAGGACACATCGAACATTTACCCTTCAAGTGGCACTTAGAACCGAAAGACACCAAGTGGCACCCCTTAACACCGGCTCCTATCATAGATTATATGAAGCGACAGGGTCACATTTAATAATCGAACAAAAGAAAAGGGAATGAAATAGACTATATGAAAAATCTTCCCGACACGATAACTTTGGTCTATGTTGTAATCTGCTCAATTGTTATTTTTTTATACGTATTCTTTAAAATATAAATTAATAACACGATTCAATTCAGACTTCGTAATCCCCCTCAGATTGCCGAATTTAATCCAGAAACGATCGCCCTTAGGGAAGCAGTAACTATATCTGAGTGCATACCGACGCCCCATAACTCTTCGCCATCAACCTTCAATTCCATGTAACAGACCGCTTTGGCGTCCGCTCCGGCACCAATCGCGTGCTCATGATAATCGAGTACCGAAATTGTTCCTTCGATACCTGCGTTGAGAGCGTTAGTAAAAGCTTCGACAGAACCACCGCCCTCTCCTGAAAACTTTTCTTCCTTGCCATCCACTTTTATCACCGCGTTAATCTGCGTCCGATCCCGACCTTCTAAATTTTGACTGGAATTAAATGAAATCAACTCAAAAGGCGTCGTATTGGTTAAATAATGATTTCTGAAAACGCCCCATATCTCTCTCGCAGTTATCTCCTTCCCGGTTGAATCGGTAATATTTTGGATAACCCGTGTGAATTCTATTTGGAGTCGTCTAGGAAGATCCAGCTCTTGGTCAGTCTTCAGCAAATAAGAGACTCCTCCTTTCCCAGATTGTGAATTTACCCTGATTACGTCTTCATAGGTTCTACCGACGTCCTTCGGGTCAATAGGTAGATATGGAACCTCCCACAGAGGCATATCAGACTTAGATAAAGCATTTAGTCCCTTTTTAATAGCATCTTGATGAGAACCCGAAAAAGCAGTGTAAACTAGATCGCCCACATAAGGATGTCTTGGATGAATGGGCAACTGGTTGCAATGCTCAGCTATCCTTCTCGACTCATTGATATTTGTAAAATCAAGTTCGGGATCGACTCCCTGACTAAACAAATTAAGCGCTAGCGTGACAACATCCACATTACCAGTTCTTTCCCCATTTCCGAATAGCGTACCTTCTACTCTATCCGCTCCTGCCATTAGGCCGAATTCTGCCGCAGCGACCGCCGTCCCTCTATCATTGTGAGGATGTAAAGATAAAATAACGGAATTCCTCTGATTTATATTTAGATGAAACCACTCGATCATATCTCCATAGATATTGGCCGTGCTCATTTCAACCGTAGCCGGTAAATTTATGATAACAGGATCTGTTGGAGTAGGTTGCCAGATGTCCATAACCGACTCGCAAATCTCTTTAGCAAACGGCAATTCCGTGCCAGTAAAACTTTCAGGCGAATATTCATAGCGAATTTTCGTATTTCCCATATGCTTTTCATTAGCTTTACAGCACTCAGCACCCTTCACCGCTATATCAACTATTCCGGCTTCTTCCAATCCAAAAACCACTTTTCTTTGGAGTGTGGAAGTCGAATTATACAAATGGATGATAGCGCTATTGGCTCCAACAACACTCTCGAAGGTTCGTTCAATTAGCTCAGGTCTAGCTTGAGTCAAAACCTGTATTGTTACATTCTCCGGTATAAGATTTTGTTCAATAATCGACCGCACAAATTCAAAATCGGTCTGAGAAGCAGCTGGAAAGCCTACCTCGATTTCAGAGAAACCGATCTGAACCAGCTTCTCAAACATCGTCCTTTTTCTTTCACCATCCATCGGTTCAATTAGTGCTTGGTTGCCGTCTCTAAGGTCGACGCTGCACCACAGCGGAGCCTTCTTGATCATCTTATCTGGCCATGTTCTGTCCACTTTGACCGGCTCAAATTGACGATACTTTTCTATCGGCATTACGTTGGGCTTAGTATTCTTCCGTTCCATCTAACACTCTCAATAAATTCCATTGGAAACAGTGGTAAAAGGCATTATACCCTATGATTAAACGAGCTGCTCTTATCGAATACAAGCAGAAATCGGGCTATTTCAATGGAAAATCAAATATAGTTGA
>CAZXQY010000046.1:0-19619 GCA_964642505.1 uncultured Gammaproteobacteria bacterium
AGTAATTATCGCTTTTTCTCCAAGTCGTTTTCTAATAACCTTGCTGAGAATGGTCAAATTTTCAAATTAGAATACACCCAACTGGTGAATCCATTGTATGACCTGCGAGGAACGAAAATTCGCCTCTCCCATATTATGAAAGAAATCTTCCATGGAATTTCTATCGGCGCCCAGAAGATTGAAGGGCTTCATTTCTAACATTTGTTTGTCATCCAAAGAAAAAGCGTATTTCTTCTTTCGCACTATTTTCCCCGTCAGATCCATGTACTGCATTTTCCGTCATTCCGTCGCCGTACTTAGCACGGATGGAGCCGGGTTTGGCTTCCGCGGGGTTGGTTTGGCCCATTACTTCTCTATTCAGATGTATAGCGTTTTTTCCTTCTAGGATCATCACTACGATCGGCCCGGATGTCATGAAAGCGATCAACTCATCAAAAAAAGGCTTTCCTTCATGCTCTCTATAGAATGTTTGGGCTTCCACATTCTCGAGTCGCGCCATTTTCGCATCTGTTATTTTTAAACCTACTTCCTCTAGCATGCTAATTATAGAGCCTATCTTGTTTTTCTTTACCGCATTAGGTTTTATGATAGAAAGGGTTTTTTGTATCGTCATGTTTGACAGTCCTTTGTTAGGGCCGGGGAAGTACGGGAAGGGTATTATACGTGTTGACAACCAGAAAGTCAGAAAAATCCTGGCAAACTCCTACTACTTTCGGCTAGTATAATCCGGCTTCAAGGCGAGCTTCGTCGGACATCATGTCTGGTCTCCAGGGAGGATCAAAAACTAATTCAACCCTGACCTCTTTGACGTTAGGCACCCCCGACACTTTATGGTGGACATCCTCAACCAAAAATGGCCCCATACCACATCCCGGTGCGGTTAAAGTCATATCAATTTCTAAGATTTCAAAACCATCTTTTTTTACTAATTCGCATCTGTAAATGAGTCCCAATTCTACTATGTTTATCGGAATTTCGGGGTCGTAACATGTTCGAAGTTCCTCCCACACTAGCTCTAAGTCTATATTTTTGTCATGACTCTTGTCTTCCCGAGCGATGGACGAAAATTCAGGTTCTAAATCCAAGGCGCCCATATTATCAGAAGATATTCTAACTAGATGGCCTTCGTAAGTTACCGTAGCGGTGCCACCTAAGGCTTGGGTGACCGTTACCTCCGAACCTTTCTTCAGGTTAACCTCAGTACCTATTGGGATAAGGATTCCTAAACAGTCACGATTTAAAATTACAGTATTATCGTCCATAGCATTTTTTTGGTTCAATCTGAAAGGATTTTCGCAGCTATTTCGATCGCATTAAATACGGAATCTACGTCGTCTAGAGAATTATAAAAAGCGAATGACGCTCGGACAGTTCCAGGTACTTGCAATCGTGACATAAGAGGCATGGCACAATGATGTCCTGTTCGGATCGCAATCCCTTGTTGGTCTAAAAGCGTACCAAGGTCATTCGGATGTATCTTTTCAACGAGAAATGAGCATATCGCGGATTTATTTTTTGCGGTACCTACTAGACGTAGGTTTCGGATCGTCTTAGCTTTTTCTACCGCCCTTTCTAATAGTTGTTTCTCGTGAGAAATTATCATTTGGAGATCGAGCGACTCGAAATATTGTATCGCAGTCGCTAGCCCTATAGCGCCGGAAATATTGGGAGTTCCGGCTTCAAATTTGTAGGGTACATCGTTATAGGTTGTTTTTTCAAAACTTACAGTCCTGATCATATCGCCACCGCTTTGCCAAGGGCTCATTTTGTCCAGTATTTCACGTCTCCCATATAAGACTCCTATCCCTGTTGGTCCCAGAGCTTTATGTCCAGAGAAGGCATAGAAGTCGCATCCGATAGACTGCACGTCTATTTCAGTATGAATCGCCCCTTGAGCACCATCTATCAAGACTGTCGCTCCCACCTCTTTTGCTATTTTGGTCATTTGCCGTATCGGATTAATAGTCCCTAAAGCATTTGAGATGTGAGAAATTGCTACCAATTTGGTATTTTCACCAATTAATTTTTTATAGGCGTCAACATTCAATTCTCCGGAATCACTGACGGGAATCACCTTGAGTTTCGCGCCCGTTCGTTGGCATACGATTTGCCAAGGTACTATATTGGAGTGATGTTCTAGAGTTGATATTAATATTTCTTCGCCAGCCCTTAATTCTCTAACCCCGTAACTATGTGCGACTAGGTTTATCGATTCTGTCGTTCCTCTGGTAAATATGATTTCTTCTTTTTCAGCCGCATTCAAAAAATTTTGGACGATTTTTCTACTATTCTCAAAGGTTTCGGTTGCCTGCTCACTTAACGTGTGTACACCTCTATGTACATTAGCATTTTCTTCCGAGTAGAAATTAGCTAGCCGTTCGATAACGCAGAAGGGTTTTTGTGTCGTGGCTGCATTGTCAGCGTACACAAGCGGTTTGTTGTTTACGGTTTTTTTTAGAATCGGAAAATCCTCTCGAATTTTCTCTACCTCAAACCCTAGAGTTTTTGGTCTTTCTTTTACGGGACGAGGAACGCTTCTCATTTTATGTTAGCCTCGTTTATTCTCGCCGTGCGGATGACCTTTTTTACTTCATCTTGCACACTGGGGACGGGTATCTTGGAAAGTGCGTCATCTATAAAGGCCTCTACAAGCATCTGTCTGGCGTCTTTTTCAGAAATACCTCGTGCACGTAGATAGAATATAGAATCGGAGTCTAGTTCACCCACCGTTGCTCCGTGCGCACATCTAACATCGTCAGAGTAAATTTCTAACTCGGGTTTGGTGTTTATGTCTGCAATTTCTGACAAAAGCAAGTTGTTACTATTTTGGGAAGCTTTTACACCACTAATATTTTTATTAACGACGACCTTTCCGTTAAACACCCCCTTACTTTTTCCACCCATAACACCTTTATATACCTCGTCACTGAAAGTGTTGCTGGCCGCATGCTCTACACTAGTATGGTGATCAATAGTCTCTTCATTCATTCCAATGAATAGCCCTGTAAGGTGGCACGATGCTCCTGTTTCGTTTAGTTGCGCATCGATATTTATCCGAGAAACTTTCCCCCCTAAAGCTAGGGAACTTGATATTAAATTTGCGTCCTTATTTACAAGGCATTTGAGATGGCCAACGTGATAACTATTTCGGTTATTGGTAATTCGATGATGCTGTATTTCTGATCCTTGAGCTGCTTCTATAATAGTTACCGCGTTCGTAAATGACTCCCCATCTGAAAAGTCAATGAATTCTTCTATTACGGTCAATTTCGAGTTGGCATTACTTTTGATGGCGATTCTTGGTGTGGTAATCGTATTGAGATTTCCTGCTGAAATATTAATAACATGTACCAAATCAGATTCAGTTGAATTGTTTTGGCTTTCTATTAAAAGTCCTTCATCCATCAAAGCGGTATTTAGCGAAGTAAAGGCTTCGTTGGGCGTATTTCTTAAAACTTTTTTTAGCGATTCGGATTCATTTTTAAGTAAGTGCGAGAACAGTGTTAATTTTAACTTATTAGGGGAATTAGATATTTTGCTTAACGACTTCGAAAATCGTCCATTAAGGAAAATTGCTTTGCATTTGGTATTTTTCGCTAGAGTTTTGGTTTCAATATCATTTTCCGTTAGTCGGTTTTCTTCCGCATTCGGTAGGTGTAGTTCCGACCGATACATGTCTTCTAAAGAAGTGTATTTCCATTCTTCATGTCTTACCGAGGGGAACCCTTTATCGCGGATAATGTCGACGGCTTCTTTTCTTAAAGAAGCCAACCACTTAGGGTCATTTTTTCGAAAATCGTGCGATTGGAGAACGATCGTATCTAGGGTGCCTTTCACTGCTAATCCTCGTTAACCCAATCATATCCTCGTTCTTCTAACTCAAGCGCTAAATTTTTGTCCCCTGTTCTCGCTATCGTGCCTTGTCTAAGCACATGAACATAATCAGGTACGACGTAGTCAAGAAGTCTTTGGTAGTGAGTTACCACAATGAAAGCTCTTTCTTTTGTTCGCAATTTATTTATCCCTTCGGCAACGTCCTTCAGCGCGTCGATGTCTAGGCCGGAGTCAGTTTCGTCAAGCACTGCTAAAGTCGGTTCTAACACACTCATTTGGAAGATTTCATTCCGTTTTTTTTCTCCTCCGGAGAAGCCGCTGTTTACAGGGCGGCTTAGTAGGTTTTCGTTGAGGCCAATCGATTTGACCTTCTCTTTCACGTATTTCAGAAACTCGGACGCGTTTAATTCTTTTTGTCCGCGATACCTGCGCTGGCTATTGAGGGCTTCTCGAAGCATATAAATGTTATTAACTCCAGGTATCTCCATAGGGTATTGGAAGGCCAAGAAAATTCCCGATCCTGCCCTTTCTTCAGGCGACATATTTAATATAGACTCAGTTTTATAGTTGATATCACCGTCCGTTATTTCGTATCCTTCCTTTCCGGCTATAACATGAGAAAGAGTACTTTTCCCGGACCCATTTGGGCCCATAATTGCATGGACTTCGCCGGCATTTACAACAAGGTTGACACCTCGTAATATTTCGGTCTCTCCAACAGAGACCTGTAAATTTTCTATTTTAAGCATCTTCCTTAGATCCTTGAGCTAGGCTTTCTAACCTACCGCACCTTCGAGACTTATGTTTAGAAGTTTCTGAGCTTCGACAGCAAATTCCAAAGGCAGCTCTTTAAATACCTCTTTGCAAAAGCCATTAACAATGAGGTTAACGGCATCTTCCTGAGAAATCCCTCTGCTTCTTAGATAAAAAAGTTGATCTTCGCTTATTTTCGAGGTGGACGCTTCGTGTTCAATTTGGGCGGATTGATTTCTACATTCTATATACGGAAAAGTGTGAGCCGCAGACTGATTACCTAAAAGTAGTGAATCGCATTGGGTGAAATTACGCGCCTTCTCTGCCATGCGAGATACTCGGACAAGCCCTCTATAAGAATTTTGACTGTTTCCAGCCGATATACCCTTAGATATTATTGTCGAGCTAGTCCCTTTACCGATGTGAACCATTTTTGTTCCGGTGGCAGCTTGTTGTTTGTTATTGGTTAGGGCTACTGAATAAAATTCGCCATCAGAATTATCCCCTTTTAGCAGGCAGCTCGGGTACTTCCACGTAATAGCAGAACCGGTTTCCACTTGCGTCCACGAAATCTTAGAATTATTACCCCGACAATCGCCTCGTTTAGTCACGAAATTATATATGCCGCCTCGACCTTGTTCATCGCCGGGATACCAATTTTGAACAGTCGAGTACTTAATTTCTGCGTCCTCTAAGCATACCAATTCCACTACGGCAGCATGAAGTTGGTTTTCGTCCCGTCTAGGGGCGGTGCAACCCTCTAAGTAACTAACGTAACTTCCTTTATCTGCTACTACCAAGGTGCGTTCGAATTGTCCGGTATTCATTGCGTTGATCCTAAAGTACGTAGATAGTTCCATGGGGCATCGCGTATTTTCAGGTATGTAGGCGAAGGACCCGTCTGAAAACACAGCTGAATTCAAAGCAGCGAAATAATTATCTCGAGCCGGCACTACAGATCCTAAATATTTTCTCACGATTTCAGGATACTCAAGCACAGCTTCTGAGAAAGAACAAAATAATACACCGGCATCAGCTAATTTTTCCCGGAACGTTGTGTGGACAGAAACGCTATCAAACACAACATCGACTGCCACCCCCGCCAACATTTTTTGTTCTTCTAAAGGTATTCCAAGCTTCTTGTATGTTTCTAAAATTTTCGGATCCACTTCGTCGAGGCTTTTAGGCTTCTCAGCGTCTGTTTTCGGAGCGGAGTAATAAGATATGTCTTGGTAATCTATAGGTTTATATTCTAAGTGAGCCCATTTAGGTTCTGCTAGCTTCAGGAATTGATCGTAGGCGTTAAGCCTCCAATCTAAGAGCCATACCGGTTCGTTTTTCTTTTTGGATATAGTTTCGATTACTTCCCGACTTAAGCCAGGGGGTAGACTATCCTGGTCGATGTCGGTGTAGAACCCAGCATCGTATTTTTGAGAAACTAAACTATTTAATTTTTCTGTTTGTGCTGACATCGTTATTGTTTTACTGCGAGTCAATAGTAAAACTTTCCCCACAACCACAAGTTGCCGTTACATTGGGGTTGTCAAAACGGAAGCCTTTGTTCAGACCCTCTTGTGCAAAATCTATTCTGGAACCATTCAGGTATTTGAGACTTTGATCATCTATCACGATAGATATTCCGCCAGATTCAAAAACAGAGTCATGGCTCATTTTTTCTTTTGTTGCGGTAACTTCGTACATGAAACCGGAACAACCGGTAGGTTTAACCGCAAGTCTTAAATATTCTGAGTTGTTATCTTTTTGTATGAAATTACGAATATGGCTTACTGCGTTTTCTGTCAACTGGATCGACATTTTTCAGCTCCTCATTAAAAGTTCGATTATTTAATCAAGCTATTCCCGAAGAATTTATTGTTTTTATTTCTTTCCCTGTTCGTTTTTCGACCAAAGATTCAAGAGTTACGCCTTTTAGGAAACAACGGATTTCCGAGCTAAGATCGGCCCAAAGATCGTGAGTTAAGCAAGGCGATGATCCTGTGCAGTTCTTAAGGCCTCCGCAACGAGTAGCGTCAACCGTTTCGTTCACAGCATCTATCACGTCAGCAACGGTAATCATTTTACTTTTCCGTCCCAATTGGTAGCCTCCCCCTGGCCCTCTTCTACCATTCACTAGGCCATTTTTCTTGAGACTCGCAAATAGTTGCTCAAGGTAGGATTGAGAAATACCCTGTCTTCTTGCCACCTCTGCAATTCTCACTGGGCTATTAGTGTCGTGGAGGGCTACGTCTAGCATCGCAGTTACGGCATACCTCCCTCGTGTCGTGAGTCTCATTATCTCAAGCCTCATTCATGAATTAATCGACCTTAGATAATAACACACTAAAATACTCAAGTATAGCCAGGTGTGCTTTCTGGAATGTAGCGTCTACTCATTGTTATTGTTTGGAGTCCGTTTTCAGGAGGGATTGGAGTTCCGAAATTTCTTTTTCGCTTTCTTCTATTCGGGTTAATAAGGCTTTGAGTTGCTCGTCGACGGGATCAGAGATAGCTTTGGATTGGCCGTAAGCTTCAAAGTCATCTGTTCTAGTTCCTTTCTCTAAAGGCTTGTTTCCTTCGTCCTCAGTTTTTTCTGTCGATGGATGCACGACTCGCGCCGGTATTCCTACCACAGTACTATTTTGAGGTTCTTCTTTTACTACGACTGCAATGGAGCCTATTCTGGAACCGCTCTTCACGTCGATTGGCCCTAAGATTTTTGCTCCGGCTCCAACTACCACATCGTTGCCAAGCGTAGGGTGACGTTTCCCTTTTTCCCATGTCGTTCCTCCTAAGGTTACTCCATGATATAAAGTACAATCGTTCCCAATAACGGCTGTTTCTCCAATTACAACTCCTGTTCCATGATCAATGAATAGATTCTTCCCTATGCTAGCGGCCGGATGAATCTCCACACCCGTTATTATCCTGGTACAGTTGGACAGGAATCTTGCGATGATTTTAAATCCTGCAGACCATAATCTGTGATTCAGGCGAAACATTAGTACCGCTTGAAATCCAGGATAGCAGAATAGTATCTCAAAACTATTTCGGGCTGCCGGATCTCTACTATATATACAAGAGATCTCTTCTTTGATTGTTTTGAACATTCTATGTTTCCTAGTTTCTTTATTTTCTATTGCGGGCCAGATCGATTTTTGGGCACAGGAAGGGGTCCGTTCGTAAATCTAAATCATAACCCTATTGAAAATTTATTATCTGTTTTTCCGTATGGTCTATCGCTATATCTATTTCTATTAGTTTCTCTTCTTCTTTCCTAATCACTTCTTTAGGGGCCTTAGATAAGAAATTCTTATTTTTTAATTTCTGTGTGATTCTACCTTTACTAGATTTGAGCTTTCCCAAGTCTCTTTTTAATCGCACCCTTTCCGCTTCGATGTCTACTAAATCTTCCAGCGGGATATAAATGGTTATTTTGTCTGCCAGGCCCGTGGCGATTTTGAGGAGCTTGGATTGAGGTATAGTTTTTATAGAGGAGATTCTACCTAGAGATCTCACTAGACCAATGTTGTTTCCAAAATAATTGTTTATTTTACTTTCCGGATAATTGACGAAGGTAGTGATTTCTTGTTTTGGATTTACATTATAACTCGATCTTATTCTTCTAACTTCTAAAACGAATTTCTTTATCAATTCAAATTGATCGTGGGACTTCTTATTTCCCTTAAACTTGGTTTCTGTTGGAAAAACAATACTCGAGAAAGTTCTAGGGTTATCTTGACATGCCTCTAGTTCGTTCCACAGTGCTTCCGATATAAAAGGCATTATGGGGTGAAGTGCTGAGAGTGCTGTTTGCATAACGTCTATTAGGGTTTGTAAAACCACTTGTTTCCTTTCTGGGGTAGAAGAAGGGTCAGATAGTGTGACCTTAGAAGATTCTATATACCAGTCACAGAAGTCGTCCCATATGAATTCGTAGATCGCGTTAGAAGCCAAATCAAAACGGTACGAATCGAAGTTTTTTCTTACTAAATTTAATGTCATTTCTAGCCTGAAATAGATCCAATTTTCTGCTGCGCCCAGCAAGTCGGTAGTAATCTTTTCAGAAACACTGTGTTCTTTTAGTGTTAGTACCACGAAGCGTGAAGCGTTCCATATTTTATTGCAAAAATTTCTGTAGCCCCCGATCCGGCCCAAGTCAAACCTAATATCTCTTCCAGTAGTAGCCATGGCGGCAAATGTTAATCTTAGGGCGTCGGTGCCGAAAGCGGGTATTCCGTCGGGGAAATCCTTTTTAGTATTTTTTTCTATAGACGCAGCGTCTTCGGGGAGCATTAGATTTGACGTTCGTTTTGTTACTAGTTCTTCTAAGGTTATGCCGTCTATCAAATCTATTGGATCTATGATGTTTCCTTTTGATTTAGACATTTTATTGCCTTCGCTATCTCTTACAAGACCATGAATATAAACTTCTCGAAAAGGGACGGCACCCATAATTTTTAAGCCCATCATGATCATTCTAGCGACCCAGAAAAAAATTATATCGAATCCTGTAACTAGGACACTAGTTGGATAAAACGTGGAAAGTTCCTTAGTTTCTTTTGGCCAGCCTAGCGTAGAAAAAGGCCATAAGGCGGAAGAGAACCAAGTGTCCAGCACGTCTTCGTCTTGCCGCAATATATTATCAGACGGAATGCTGTTTTCTCTTCTGACGTCTTTTTCATTCATTCCTACGAAGATATTTCCTTGCGCATCATACCAAGCGGGTATCCTATGTCCCCACCACAATTGTCTGGAAATGCACCAGTCTTGAATATTTTCCAGCCAATCATAGTACGTTTTCGCCCAGCTTTGCGGAACGAATTTTATCTCACCGTTTCTTACGGCATCCAAGGCGGGGCGCGCCAAAGCCTCCATGCTAACAAACCACTGATCGGTTAGAAACGGTTCGATTATGGTTCTCGTTCTATCCCCTCTGGGTACCATGAGTTGGTGTTCCTCTGTCTTGGCCAGTAAGCCTCGTCTATCCATTTCAGAGACAATCTTTTTTCGCGCTTCATATCTTTCCAGCCCAACGAAATTGTCTGGTACCGAAGAGTTTAGGTGGCCGTCTTCTTGGAGAATATTTATCACTTCTAAGTTGTGCCTCTTACCAATTTCGTAATCATTAAAATCGTGAGCAGGGGTTACTTTCAGGCAACCGGATCCAAATTCTTTATCGACATAATTATCAGCTATTATAGGAATTTCTCGATTAGTAAGCGGTAGCTCAACGGTTTTACCGATAAGAGTTTTATACCGGTCATCGAGGGGGTTCACTGCGACAGCAGAATCTCCAAGTAAGGTTTCCGGTCTTGTTGTCGCAATAATTACGAATTGTTTGCTGTTTTTTATCGGATACTTAAAGTGCCACAGATAGCCTTTTTCCATTTCTGATATAACTTCGAGATCCGAGATAGCAGTTTTTAAAACAGGATCCCAGTTAACCAATCGTTTACCTTTGTAAATCAATCCTTCTGAATAAAGGGAAACGAACACTTGCCGAACCGCAAGAGAGAGATCATCATCAAGGGTGAAACGTTCTCGGCTCCAGTCGATTGAGCTGCCCATTCTTCTCAGTTGTTTAGAAATTGTACCGCCAGACTTCTTTTTCCAATCCCAAACGGCTTCCACAAATTTTTCTCGTCCGATTTCTTGGCGGCTTTTACCTGCAGACTCAAGTTGTCTTTCCACAACTATTTGGGTTGCAATACCTGCGTGGTCTGTGCCGCCTTGCCAAAGCGTTTTTCTCCCGGACATTCTTTTATATCTGATTAATATATCCATTAGGGTATCTTGAAAGGCGTGACCCATATGTAGACTTCCTGTTACATTAGGGGGCGGTAAGGCGATGCAGTAAGGGATTCCTTTTTCTCCTGGTTTGAATATCCCAGATTGTTCCCATTTTTCGTATAGTTTTTTCTCGACCGCTTTTGGATCGTAGGATTTTTGTTTTGAAATTGACATTATCTTAGTCGTAATAGGATGCTGATTGGATTTAACTGGCTCTGATTTCCGATTTCGAAGTTACTGCAGAATCTTATTAACTTAATTGTCACAAAATAACATGTGGGACGCTGGTAGCGTTCTCGATTTTATGATGATCTACCTTAATTGAGAGATTCTTATAAGTTCCAAATTTTTTTCGGGCATCGGCACGAGTTTGTTCGTCATGTCCAGCAGTCTCAATTATTCTTTTGAAGCGCTCCGGGTAGGCGGGGCACGATTTGGCTAAATTGACCAAAGTATCTTCCTCGCATTTGTCGAAATTTATTGTTAATTTGACAGGATAATTGTCATCCTCAATTCCGTGCGGCAAAAAACTTGTTTCTTCAAATGTCCACAATAAAGAGTTGAAACGCTTGCACTCATCGTTCTCATCTAATAGAACAGAAATTGTTCTTTCGACACGAAGGGCGGACTGAATTAGGTAACACACAGCAACATCATGTTGCAGCTTGTTACACATGGGCCATACAAAGAAGTCTACTCTTGTCATTTTCTTTTTGCTGCCCTAGAAAGAATAAATTCCATTAACAGTGACACCGGTCTGCCCGTGGCACCCTTCGAGGCTCCAGAATTCCAGGCTGTTCCAGCAATGTCTAAGTGCGCCCATTTGTAAGGTTTTGCGAACTCTGCTAAAAACATCGCCGCAGTTATTGTGCCGGCGGAGCGCCCACCAACGTTCGCGATGTCGGCAAAGGGGCTATTTAGTTGGGTGCGATATTCTTCCCATAAGGGTAATTGCCAGGCTCTATCGTTGGCCTTCTCTCCAGCTTCTAATATTTCTCCAGCCAAACCATTGTCATTGCTTAACATTCCGGTAGCGTGTTTTCCGAGCGCCACTACGCAAGCACCAGTCAAAGTTGCCACGTCGATAACGCATTCTGGCTTAAATTTTGAGCAATAAGTAAGGGTATCGCAGAGAATGAGCCTGCCCTCAGCGTCTGTATTCAAGATTTCTACAGTTTTTCCAGACAAGCTTTTGATGATATCGCCGGGCTTTATCGCCTTACCGTCAGGCATATTTTCGGTTGCTGGGATAAGCGCCACTACGTTAATTTCGGGCTCCAGGATACTAAGAGCTTCTATACAACCTAGAACAGAGGCTGCTCCAGCCATGTCATATTTCATTTCGTCCATTCCACTGCCCGGCTTCAAAGATATCCCTCCCGAGTCGAAAGTGACACCTTTACCAATAAGAACGATAGGTTTTCGAGAAATTCCGGTTCCTTTATAGTTGGCAACAATTAGTTTCGCTGGTTCAGTGGAGCCTCTCGCAACGGCTAAAAGAGCTCCCATTCCGAGTTTCTGCATGTCTTTTTTTTCTAAGATAGCCACACTTATCTTCTTGCTTTTTCGCGCAATCTTTCTGGTTTCGGTCGCCAGGTGTTTAGGAGTACAAACATTTGCAGATCGGTTTGCTAAATTTTTGGCAAGATTTATCCCTTGATTTATTCCCATAAATCTTCTGATCAGGTGCCTTATGGATGTTCGAGATGCGCTAGGGCTACTTATTAGAGTGATCTTCTTAAATCCAAGAAAGTCTTTTTTGCTGTAGTTTTTTTGCTCAGTAAAGGTGTAATTTTGAGAATAAAGAATGTTTACTATAGCGTCCACTTTTCGCTGTAGCATTTGGGATCCTCGAGGAGGAATGTCCAGTAAATCACAGGTAAAGCTGTTTATTTTGTGGTCGCGTGCTTGCTTGGCTACAGATGACACTAATTTTCTGTAAGATTTGAGTGTAACTGACGTCGGATCACCTAATCCAACGAGTAAAACCCTGTCGGCGGATACACCAGGCACATCTTGAAAAAATAGGGTTTCTCCGACGTTGCCTTGGATATTGTTTCGACGTAGTACCTTCCCCAAGAGTCCGTTGGCTTTCTTGTCGAAATTTCTCAATTTAGAGTTAAATTTGCCGCTGGAATCGATGGTCAAAACTAGACAATCTGTTTTTATCGAGTCTAACGGCGCCTGTTTTACTAAAAATTCCATGAAGAGTCCTCGTAGAGTCTTTGATCAAAGGATAATATTATAAACACATTAATGCGGGACCTCCGAATCTATTGGAGACAAAAGAGTTAGGTTAGGGAGATATTTGTAAAGAAAATCAAGGTAAACTATGCGAATACTGGCCCGATATATAAGTCGTAAGATTTTCGGAACAATACTTACTGTTTTGTTCGCTCTTTTAGCGATTTTTAGTTTCTTTGCGTTCATAGGTGAAATAGAGGATGTTGGAGCTGGTCGCTATGATTTGGTAAGTGCCGCCTACGTGGTTATTTTGGAGATACCGAAACTCATATGTGACCTGATGCCGTTTGCAACTCTCATCGGAGCAATGGTCGCGCTCGGCTCTTTGGCAGAGTTAAATGAGATTATAGCTATAAGAGCCGCCGGTGGTTCAAAATTTAATTTTTTGGGTGCTGCACTTAAAAGTGCGGCCGTACTGGCTATCCTTACGATTATAGTTGGGGAGTTAGTGGTGCCCTTATCAGAAGAGAAGGCGAATAGAATCAAATTAGCTCTAAAAAAAGACGCCGATCTGACTGTTACCGACGAGGGCTTTTGGGCTAGGGAAGGAAATATTTTTATTAACATGCGAGCGATGATTGAGGAAGGTACCTTTTCGGATGTTACTATTTACGAATTTAACAATAGCGATCGATTGGTAAAAATTGTCGGGGCTTCTATCGCGCGGTTCGAGGCAGGTGCGTGGTATTTGGAGGAAGTCAGTGAAACATTGTTTAATGAAAACAATGTTTCTGCTCGAACCAAAGAAAGAGCTTTATGGCCGTCCAATTTAGATCCTAAAGTGGTTGAAATGGTTGCTTTAAAACCGACTACCTTTACCCTAATAGGCTTGTATAGATACTGGCAGTTTGCAAAGGCTAACGGTCAAAGAGCGGACCACTTGGAAAGGACTCTTTGGATGAAGTTGGCGTTGCCGCTCAGTATATTTGCTATGGTATTTATTTCGTTGTGCCTTGTAACGGGTAGTCAACGGTCCGTCTCGCCTAGTCGTAGAGTGTTGTTAGCAGGCACCATGGGGTGGCTTATCATGTGGTTTGCGAGCTTCTAGAGCAGGCGAGTGCTGTTTATGGGTTGCCAGCTTCGGCAGGCGTTTTACTGCCTCCGGTTCTCATTTTGATGTTAGCTTTTGTCTGGCACGATAGAGTCGCTTGAGTTTGGGGAATGTATTAAGTACGTTCCTGAAGCTTGGTCGTGCCAAGTCTTTTTGGAAAAGTTAAATAGTGCCCAAAAATAACCGAGGCCGAAAGTCGCTAGGGATAAACCGGCGACCAGAAAGCGGACCAACAACTGGGTGGATGAAGGTTTTTGCCCATCTGTAGAGAGCATGAAGACATTCCAGGCTTTCATTCCAAGCGTTTGACCACGTCGCCAGCAGTACATAAAATAACCCGTTGAGACGAGTGTCAAAAATACTTGGAAATTTAAGTTGCCGGCTTTAATGGTCCCCTTCACCAAAATAACCGGTAGAAAACTAGCAAAATAAACCACAGTCAGCAGAGAAATTGTGTCATAGATTAGAACAGCTATTCTACGAGGAAATGATATCACGACTATTTTTGCCTAGTTTTTAACAGAATCTTTACTTGGATCTTTTACCAGGAATATTAAAAAAGCGGATTTTTCCGGTGAACTATCCACAGGCGTTTCACCTGCCAATGTCAAAATGTTAAGCTATGTGACAACAGTTGACCATCCCAGGAACGTTTTGTTTCCTTCGAAGTCTAAATTTCCCGACATATTTTGATCTGTGGCAGAGGATAATCATTGTAAGTTAATGAACACTTTCCGCGGAGCCAGTGAAGACCTTAAAAACCCTCGCGTTTACCGCCCAAAGGAACACAGTGTCAAACGGTCGAGCATCTCGGATGGGGCTTCCCAAGTAATGAGCGTGCTTGGAAAAGCCGGTTACGATGCGTATTTGGTTGGAGGCGGTGTTAGAGATTTACTTTTGCAACGAAGTCCGAGCGACTTTGATGTCGCCACGAATGCCACACCTTTTCAGATTTCCCAAATTTTTAAACGTAGTCGGATGATAGGGCGTCGATTTAAACTCGTTCACGTTAGAGCGTGTTCGGAAATAGTGGAAGTTGCGACATTTCGAAGAGACCCGGAGTCCAGAAATAATCCGGGGAAAAGAGGGATAATTTTTCAAGATAATAATTTTGGAAGTATAGAGGAGGATGCTGTACGGAGGGATTTCACGATTAATGCACTTTACTTAGATTTTAAATCCATGAATATTTTCGATTATGTGGGTGGTATGGCAGACCTAGACGGTAGAGTTCTCAGGCTAATCGGTAAACCAAAAGTTAGATTTAGCGAAGATCCGGTAAGAGTGTTGAGAGCTGTTAGATTTTCCGAGGCGTTTGATTTTCGAATGGTCGGTTTTTCTGAATCTCAGCTGCGGAAATACGGTACACATCTGGAACATATTCCGTCCGCCCGATTATTTGGGGAGATAGGTAAGTTATTTTTAAGAGGATCCGCAACTCAGACCTTTAATTCTCTAAGATATTTCGATGTGTTACGCCACATACTACCGGTAACGGATAGCGTTCTTTGTTCAAAGCAAACTGAAATAGCGGAACGGTTCGTTTTTCAGGCTCTGTCAAATACTGATCGGCGAGTAGAGCGCGGAGGGACGGTAACGCTGATCTTTCTAATAGCGGTTTTTTTGTGGGAATCGGTGGTGAAAGAGAAGGAAAAGCAGAAAAAATTAGTGGGCGGAGGTAGAGAAGCTGCCGTTAGGGCAGAAGAACTAGTCCTATCTAGACAACAAAAGAAAATGGCGATTCCGAGGCGCATAACAAATCCGGTGCGAGAAATATGGCGGTTACAGAATATTCTTTTAAATCCTAAGGTTAAAACAGCAGAAAAAATCCTAAAACATCCAAGATTCCGGGCTTCATACAATTTCTTTTTTTTGAGAGCCCAATCAGGGGAGCCGTTGTCCGATTCGATAGAATGGTGGACAAAATTCTTCGAAAAATAGATGGAATCGCGTAAATTATAATCTTCTGGACGTCGCTTTTACGGAAAGAAGAAAGGACTGTAAAAGAGAAACAAATGCCTTACAAAGAAGCTTTTATCGGTTTAGGAAGCAATCTGGGGGACCCGGTGAAGCAACTTTGCTTCGCCGTAGATGGTTTAGATAACCTACGTGATACGGAGTTGACAAATGTCTCAGGGTTTTATAAAAATCCTCCTCTCGGGAGAATGATTCAACCTGATTACGTCAATGCGGTTGTGCGGGTCGAGACGGGTCTGGACGCGGAGGAATTATTTTCAAATATGGAGGATATAGAGGTAGCACTTGGGAGGCCTAACCGCCGCAAGAGGTGGGATTCCAGAATAATAGACTTAGATTTATTGCTTTACGGAAGAGAGGTTATAGATAGTGATAAATTAAAAGTGCCGCATCCTGGGATATCTAGTAGGGCATTCGTCTTGTTGCCCCTATTGGAAGTCGCGCCGGTTCTTGAAGTGCCAGGTTTGGGGCAAGTAAAGGATCTCGTGAGAGATGCGGACGTTTCAAGTTTAGTGACTCTTGAGGTCGGGTGGGCTCGGCGGAAGTGGATGGCGAACTTTGAGAAACGAATGGATTAATGAAGGTCTAGTTAGGTAAAGATTAGTATGGAATCTATTTTAGACGTATCTTCGCTCAGGAAGCGGTCTAGGCAATGGAGGCGAGATGGTCAATCTTCAGCCTTGGTGCCTACAATGGGCAACCTTCATTCTGGACATCTCTCTTTATTAGAGCGAGCCAAAGAGCTAGCTGATAGAACCATAGTCAGTATTTTTGTTAACCCTATTCAGTTCGGTGTGGGAGAAGACTATCAGACTTACCCAAGTACCATGAAAGAAGATCTTGTTAAGCTAGGTCAGGCAGGTGCAGATGTTGTTTTTATGCCAGATCTGAAAGAGCTTTATCCTGGTGGCACTGAGGACGATACAAGAATTACCGTTCCTCAAATATCAGATATTTTGTGCGGTGAATTCCGCAAAGGTCATTTCTCAGGTGTAGCAACGGTTGTTGCGAAATTGCTGATTAATTCACTTCCTGACTTCGCATTGTTTGGAGAAAAAGATTTCCAGCAGATACTGGTAATTAAAAGGATGGTGGTAGATCTTTTGTTGCCAGTAGAGATAGTGGCTATGCCGACTTGTAGAGAGGGCGATGGCTTGGCTATGAGTTCTAGGAATAGATATTTAGATGAGAAGCAACGGAAGATAAGTCCTGTTATATATAGGACCTTGGCCGGGGCGGCCAGACAACTAGAACGTCGCGATATGACAATTAAGGATATAGAGTCAGAGGGAGTGGAATCGCTTTCAGAATGTGGTATGAAGGTGGAATACTTTTCAATAAGGAGGCAAGTAGATTTAAAGCCGGCGGATTCAAATGATCGTAATTTAGTGATATTGGCAGCCGTATGGCTTGGTGAGGCTCGCCTTATCGATAATTTGAAAGTGGATTTAATTTCGTAATCTGAACTCTCCAGACTTTAACGTTGGTCTGACGGGCTTTACTAATAGGTGAGATGATTTTATGACAGCAGGGCTATTTATAAAGACTTTTGGGTGTCAAATGAATGTCTATGATTCGGAAAAGATATCCAATCTGCTAGAAACAGTTATGGATATTCGATTGGTGGATAATCCTGCCGATGCTGAGGTGCTCATAGTCAATACCTGCTCTGTACGTGAGAAGGCGCAACAGAAACTTTATTCGCAACTTGGTCGATGGTGTCAAATAAAAAAACTTAAGCCAAGTATCATAATCGGCGTAGGTGGGTGTGTTGCGAGCCAAGAGGGCCAAGAAATTACAAAAAGAGCTCCGTACGTAGACGTTATCTTCGGTCCCCAGACTCTCCATCGGTTGCCATCGTTAATAAATCAAGCGCGTGAAAGCTCTAAATCCGTTATAGATATTAGCTTTCCGGAAATCGAGAAGTTTGACAGTCTGCCGATTGAAAGAAAACAAAAATCTTCGGTGTTTGTTTCCATTATGGAGGGGTGTAGTAAATACTGTAGTTTTTGTGTGGTTCCTTACACGAGAGGCGAAGAATTTAGTAGACCTTTTGAAGACGTTCTTAGGGAGATCTATATAGCTACACGTAGCGGTGCTAGAGAGGTGACTCTTCTGGGTCAGAATGTAAACGCTTACAGGTCAAAGGACGAAGAGGGAAAGATTGTGGATCTGGCGGCGTTATTACATTTCGTATCGGTAATTCCAGACATTGAGAGAATTCGGTATACAACTTCGCACCCCTTGGAATTTGGAGAAAGGCTCATACAATCTTACGGAGAATTGCCTAAATTGGTAAATCACGTTCATCTACCCGTTCAAAGTGGTTCTGACCGTATACTTAGACTAATGAAGCGGGGTTATACCGCTTTAGAGTACAAATCGATTATTCGTAGACTCAGAAATATTCGTCCTAATATGAGCATTTCCAGTGATTTTATAGTAGGCTTTCCGGGTGAGACTGATAAAGATTTTGAAGATACCATGTCTTTGATAGAGGAAGTCAAATTCGATCAATCATTTAGTTTCTCCTATAGCCGGAGGCCCGGTACGCCGGCTGCTGATCTCGATGAGCAGGTGATGGAAGAGGTAAAAAGAGAGCGGCTCACTATCCTTCAGGCTAAGGTTAAATCTCTCGCTGCTGAGTATTCTCACGCGATGATGGGCAAAGTGGAAAAAGTTCTTGTTACCGGAGAGTCAAAAAGGTCCACCAACTTACTGTCTGGAAGGACAGAAAACAATAGGGTCGTAAATTTCCCGGGTAACAAAGAATTGATTGGTTCCATGGTCGAGGTGAAGATTGGACAAATATTCCCGAACTCGTTAGGAGGTTCATATCTGCTCCCTCGTAGATAGGCGTCAATCATTGGATAATATAGAAATTCAAGTTAACCTAGAACCTACCGATAATGAGCGGCTGGCTAATTTATGTGGCCAGTTTGACGAAAATTTACGATATCTTGAAAAAAAAACTGGCGTTAGTATAGGAAATCGCGGAAATAGCTTTAGGTTGAGCGGTTTCGACGACGAAGTGCTAATCAAGACTGAGAAAGTCATAAAGCGACTCTATCATTTGACGGAGTCTTCTGTTGTTTCGACGGAAGACGTTCATCTAGAGCTTCGAGGCGCTGATACAAGGTTTATCGATTCCGACACGACTTCCAATGCAGATTTTGTGAAAACACGTAAAATTCGAGTTGTGGCTCGTGGCGAGGTTCAAAAATCTTATCTTCGATCGATCCGAAAAAGTGATATATGTTTTGGTATAGGTCCCGCCGGCACGGGCAAGACTTATCTAGCGGTAGCTAGCGCGGTTGCAGCTCTTGAGTCTGATAGCGTTAGACGAGTTTGTTTGGTTAGGCCGGCGGTAGAGGCTGGAGAGAGACTAGGATTCTTGCCGGGTGACATGGCGCAAAAAATAGATCCCTATCTCCGCCCTCTATATGATGCTCTATATGAGATGCTTGGATTTGATAGGGTTTCAAAGCTAATAGAAAAAGGTCTAATTGAGGTAGCACCTCTAGCTTTTATGAGAGGTAGATCGTTAAACCGATCGTTTATTATTCTTGACGAAGCTCAAAATACAACTGTGGAGCAGATGAAAATGTTTTTGACTCGTATAGGATTCGGATCTAAAACTGTGGTTACTGGAGATGTGACTCAAATAGATTTACCAAGTGGCAGGGAGTCCGGTTTGAAGAGCGTGTCGGGTATATTGAACAATGTTGAAGGTATCGGTTTTAATTACTTTTCTTCTAAAGATGTCGTCAGACACAGGTTGGTAGGAGAAATTTTAGACGCTTATGACGCATACGAAAAAAAACAATGTCGAGAGTGAAGGACAGTTATCCTTCAAAAGTTTGATGGGTCCAAAGTTCATCCAGCCTACTGTCCAGTTGATAACCGGCGATCGCAGCCTGTCTTATGAGTTTCTAGTTAGAGACGCTCTAAGGGCGATCCCTGAACGGCT
>CAZXQY010000047.1:0-19362 GCA_964642505.1 uncultured Gammaproteobacteria bacterium
AATATGAGAGCATATTACTGATCTGACTTTCCGGTCTTGAAATGGAGCGTAGAAGTTTTCATCTCTATCTTAAGCTTTTCCTAATTGCATTGGAGGCTGAGGCCGGAATCGAACCGGCGTTGACGGCTTTGCAGGCCGCTGCATCAACCACTCTGCCACCCAGCCGACGAATCATTCTACTTTTAAACGCCCTAAAGTCTCCATATTTTAGCACGTTTCCCCACTAAACCCGATGTGCAAACCCAGCTATATCCCTCGCAGTTGAATTGCTCATTTCAGGAATAGATTCCACGAACAGGACATCTGCTGCATGCACAGTTCCATTCACAGTCCTAGAATAAACGTTCACTCCGGCTTGGGTTAATTTTCTGAAATAGGCTAGCCCTTCGTCCCGCAAGGGATCGAGCTCATTCACAGAAATACAATGAGGAGGTAACCCTCTAAGCTCTTGGACGGTCGCTTGGTAGGGCCAACAAAGTGGGTTCTTTGCATTCTCGCGGTCAGGGTCATAGACGGCCGCAAGGGCGTCCATTGTTTTAACCAGCAGGAAATAACCGTCGTTCTCGTAAAGAGATGGCAAATTTTTAGTTTTGTTGCCGTAATCACCATAAATATAAGGACACAACGCATAGGTTCCCTGAATCTTATTAAGCTTGCCCTCCTTCTTAGCTCTCAAGGTCAAAGCTAGACTCAAATTTCCGCCTCCTGACTCGCCGGAGACAATTATTTTTGAGATTCCTAGTGAAGATTTTTTATCAAAGACCCAATCCAATCCTGCCATACAGTCATCTAAGCCCGCGGGGAACGGATGATCGCCCAAAACTCCGGCACCATTCCTAAATTCAACACCAATGACAACCATTCCAAAAGAACTCAGATAATCTCTCCAATGATTGTAAGCCGGCTTATCGGCCTGTAGCATTACCATCCCCCCTCCGTGGATATGGTAAACACAAGGCATTTCCTGTGAAACGTTTTTCGGGCGATGAATATAAACGGAAATTTCGTGCCCCCCGATACCTTTTATAATTTCACTCGAACGTTCTACTCCGTCAACGGGCGTTGCGGTAGATAAAATAGCTTCAAAAAAAGCTTCAAATCCACCTTCTACGTCCGAACAAAAAGATCTCAACTCTTCAATCGGCGCGGAACCATCTACAGGCGGTTCTGCAGGCAGGCCATCCAAATTAACTGGTTTAAGAACTTCCAAAATTCTGGGATCTACTCGCTCGTCATCCCTCAAAACTTTTTTAGGATCGGCAAGTAATCCCGGTAAAACTGGTGCTTTGTCACCACTGCTTTTCTTTGTCATCCAATTCCTCCTTTATCAATGCACTTTTAACGACTACTACGGCAACTGTCATCTTAATTCATGTCTTGACCGTACTCCATTTATCAAGTCCGGCTAAACCGAAATAAGTGTACTTGGAACGTTCAGTTAGGAAAGCATCTCGTATCGCCAGCAATTGCGATCATGATCATTGACCATACCGCAACTTTGCATCAATGAATAGCAGGTTGTCGGCCCAACGAATCCGAACCCTTTCTTTTTCAACGTCTTGGACATGGCGACCGACTCTTTAGTCGAAGAAGGAACAACATCTGCCTTCTTCCGCTCTCTATCTGGTGCAAATTCCCATAGAAGTTTGCTGAAATCCTCTTCGTTCATAAAAAGACGAGCGTTATTTACTAGAGCCTCGAGCTTGCCGCGATGCCTTATAATTCGATCGTCTCTCATCCATTTACCAATAACCTTGCCTCCAACTGTAGATAATTTTGACGGCTTAAAAGAAAAAAACAGGGACCTCATCGCTTCTCGTTTACGTAAAACTGTAATCCAAGAAAGACCAGCCTGCATTGTCTCTAGCGCAAGCATTTCGAATAATCTTTCCGAATTAAACTCTCTGACCCCCCACTCATTGTCGTGATAGTCGATATAGAGTTTGTCGGTCAAACACCAATCGCATCGCTTTTTACAATCAGCCAATTAGTAAAGTTCCTTTTCCGGCATAATTAGGGATATCGGCTTCGCTTTCCGGCTCGTAAGCCTATCGGCCAACTCATGCTTCGAACCTCATCTTTATTACCCCAGACATCTCCGAGCTCCTTTTCCAACTGTGGTACAGGATCAATGTCTAGATTCCTCTTGTACTCCGCCACCGCAGACCAAGAGTTTATATAACCGATAAGATCTTCCAAGCCCCATGAGATTTCTATAGTCAATTCAGGCACCGCTATTTCGTCAAAAGGAAATGGGATAGTCCTATACATCGCGTCCACCCATTTTCTCTCTGTCGGCCAATAAGAACCAATCACATTACCATAAAAATCCCTGATCCGTTCGTCTATAGGCTTTCCCAGTTGAGCCGATGCCGACAAGAAACTGTAAGTCCACACAGCTATCAACCCTCTTTCGGTAAGAACTCTATCAACTTCACTATAAAACGATTCAAAATCAAACCAATGTAATGCCTGAGCAACCGTGACAAGTGCAATGGTATTAGAAGGGATGGGAGAAGATTCTGACAATGCTCGCACGTACAAGGAATTAGCAGAAAAATCGGTTTGTTCAAGCTGCTGAAAACTCCTATCAGTAGCAAAAACTTGAAAAGACTGATCAAAACCTCGAGTGGCCTGCCCGCTGCCCGCTCCGCAATCCCAAATTAAATCTCCTGGATGCAAATCTTTGGATAGAAACTCAAAAAGTGCTGGAGGGTACTTAGGCCTATACCGCGCATACAATCTAGATTGAGATGAAAAATAATCTTGTCGCATATAGATTACCAATTCCAACGTCACTCAAAATCATTTTCCTACCATCCACGCTTCGTTTGTTTCATAGGCAGCTAACACGATTTTGGCACAAGCTCGAGCGTCAGAAAGCCCATCATGATGAAACAGGGGAATATCTAGACTACGGCAAATTGTAGGCAATTTGTGGTTTTCCAACTGAGGCCAGAGAGGTTTCGCGACATCCCTAAAAGTACAGATCCACGGCTTGTCTTCACAGCTCAAATCGTAGTATTCACAGCACGCCTCTAAAACACTCCTGTCGAATGGCGCATTGTGGGCCACTAAAAAATCTGCGCTAAAAAGAATTTCTGATATCTCAGGCCAAAGAACGTCAAAAGTTGGCGCTGTACATACATCATGCCAACTGATTCCATGTATTCCACTGTGTAAAAAATATTCGCTAGGAGGTCGGATATCTATTTTATTTTCGCTATGAATACCTTTTAGGTTGAACCCAACTAGACCGACCTGGCAAGCGCTATAACGATCATTATTCGCAGTTTCAAAATCGATAGCTGCGAATTGATAATTTTTCAATATTGAACCGATTTTCTGCTTTTAATCTTTGTTAAAGTTCGTGAAACGTACTCGGAGAATGGGTCACTTTAAACGGCTGCCTATCTGGGAAATGATAGTAGTCCATTAGTCGGCTCAGTTGGCCGCTTTCTCTGAATTCTTGAAGCGCCGCCGAAACCCTTGTTCTCAGCGGAGCATCCTCTAATCTGGTAGCGAAGTGGATATTCCAACTCAGAGCAGCCGGAGGCAATCCTTCCTTCAACCTCTTTATAGGATTTTCTCCGGAATCGAGCTTTGATAGTAACCAACCGCTGGTTGGCCCCCAGAGTAGACCAGCGTCAGCCTCACCAAGGGACAGCCCTAAAAGGGCTTCTTTTACAGAAAAATAAGTTGTAGGAGTAGCTCCGATTTTAGGTAAAGCAAAATGAGCAACTGTTTGCGACATGATTGCCACTTTCTTCCCCTTTAAACTTTTAAAGGATAGCGCTCCATCCCTACTTCTTGAGAGCACCTCGAAAGCGGCCCCATAATACGCATCTCCTAACATAATAGCTGGCGAATTCCCTTCTCCCATTTTTTTTACCGGGCCTGGAACGCTTAGAATCAAGGAACAACCCCCGTTTACCAAACGTCTGAACGGGTAGTCCCCTTCTATCTCTAAAATCTGCCTGCTGTTAGAAATCCATACCGGAATGAATTGCTCGTCGAGACGTTCCGCTAACAGATTTCCGACATCATAATCAAAACCCGTTTTTGTGTGACGGCTGGAATAAGGGAGATTGTCCTCCAACAAGCAAACTTTTAATCCGCCTCCAATTTCCGATCCCTCTGTCACCGACACATACAGCATCGCTAAGCATAATAGAAAAATCTTCGGTAGGTTTTCTATTCCCAAAACCACTTGGTCTCCGGGACGGCGAAGACAATCAACGCGCCGCCTCTATTTACATTTTCTGGTTTTCCGGTCAATTGCGGGACTAACCCTCCCATACCACTTCCGATAGCGACATATTGCCTACCATCTGCCTTCCAAGTGATCGGTTGATTGCGAACAGCCGACCCGGTTTGAAATTTCCACAATAGTTCTCCGGTAGAATCGTCTAACGCTAACGCGTTACCTTCTTGATCGCCACTAAAGACAAGACCTCCTCCAGTTGCCAAAGCGCCAGCAGCAAACGGATGTTCACTACGATGCTTCCATTTTATGACACCACCCGCCGGGTCTATAGCCGCTATAAAACCGTACGCGGAACCGTCATCAGCCTCAGGAGTAGTCGGCCCACCTCCCCAAAATGGAGTAGCCTGCACATAAACTATATCTTCTTTAAAAACAGGCATACACGATTCCACCGTGGGAACGAACATAAGTTTTTTTAAAGGATTGTAAGCGTAGGTCCAGGCACCATTATTTCCTCCTGCTAAGCCTGGACAAACCGGATCCCCAGGCTCTTTCTGAGGTCTGGCGTCTTCGTTTACCATGGGCCTACCGTTTTCATCCAGCCCACTCGACCAAGTCAGGCGATCCGTATACTGGAATCCTTTGAGATACGCCCCCGTTTTCGCATCCAAGGTATACACGTATCCGTTTCGATTTGGTTGCATCACTGCCCGCACTTTTTTACCGTCTACTTGAACGTCATCTACTATCAAGCCGTTTGTCGCATCATAGTCCCATTCATCATGAGGAGTAAACTGAAAATACCAGTTTATTTCACCAGTATCTGGCTCCAATGCGACAACAGAGTTCGTATATAAATTATCCCCTTGCCTCACATCGCCGTTCCAGTCTGGCGCAGGATTTCCAACACCCCAGTAAACCATTTTTGTTTGTGGATCGTATGTTCCAGTCGACCAGGTAGGACCTCCCCCCGTTTTCCAGGAATCCCCTTCCCATGTTTCTGACCCCGGTTCACCCGCAGCTGGAACCGTGTACCGTCTCCACAGCCTTTCACCAGTCGCGGCGTCGTAAGCGGCTACAAACCCCCGAACTCCGTATTCACCGCCTGCTACTCCGCTAATCACTTTATCCCCGACGATCAAAGGTGAACTAGTCGCACTGTAGCCCTTCTTATAGTCGTCCATTTCGGTAGTCCACCGAATTTCACCAGTCGCTCTTTCAATGGCAACAATCTTCGCGTCTAAGGTAGCCATAAAAATCAGATCGCCTTTGATAGCCACACCCCGATTCCCCGGTCCACAGCATAACGCAACGTCTTGGGCACCCTCATGTTCGTAATGCCACAACATAGTCCCTGTGGTAGCATCCAGTGCCCAAAGATTATTGAAGGGTGCGCTGACATACATAACCCCGTCTACAACGATAGGTGAACTGGCGAATTGACCACCCGGCACGCCAGTTTGAAACATCCAGACAGGTGTCAGTTTGCTCACGTTATTCTTATTAATCTCTGCAAGAGGACTGAAACGCCAATTACCGTAGTTTCCCCCATACATTACCCATCCACTTGTGTCTTCAGTACCTGTCATCAGCCTGTCAGTACTGACCGGTTTCATCTCTGCTGAGAATAGATCTCCGACTACCACCGTTAACAAGACAACCAACCAAGCAGTGAAGCTACCAATCTTCATTCACATCCCCTTTCAAATTTTTTACATATAAGCCCCTATTTGAACACTTTTTATTAGTAAGGTGTACAGCTATCGCGACAAATAGGGGAATTCCTACTTTATTCTTATTTATTTTTGCCAATTTAGGAGTTTTGAGGTGTTTTAACTAGTTAGTGTGCCGAACTAGCAAGCGACTTGAAGGATAGTCTTCAGTCTTAATTAAGGTAATATTCGGCACCATATTTATATTTCTCTTACAAATTTTCGGCATTATAAAATAACAGTTGTTAATTTATTACTTTCCTATTATTATTCAGTTATTAATAAGTATTTATCTATTAATATGAAAATAATAATTGATCAAAGCGATTTTGAAAAATTACCCAAGGAGATAGTAAAAGGCCTATTGGACTACTTCGGAAACTTGACAGTACCTTCATCGTCAGCTTCAACCCAGTGTCTGACCCAAAAAGTACCTTTTGCCCGCCGTTGCGCTATCTGTACAGAACCAGGGGTTCGTCTTCATCACGAAGGATCATCCTTTGATAATTCAGAAGAAACACAGAAATTCTACCTCTGTCAGGGTCATTTTACTGCGACGAAAACAACAGGCTTTTTTGTTGGAGAAATATCTATAGAAGGAGGGTTAGCCTTGTTGTCCAAAATACATATCAAGGCATGGGACGGCCTACAAGCTCTAAGCAATAAAATCGTGGATCAAAACTGGTATGAAAAAAGTCTAAAGTCGATCCCTATCAAAGCGTTATCTGGAGATTTTGACACAGGGTTCGGTCGCCCAACGAGAGCATTCAACGGTTTTTCAGGTGGAATCTCACGCGCCACCAGAAGTCTATGCAAACATACTTACGCATTTGCTTCTTCGGTCCGCCTATTTACTACCCACACTAGCAACAAGGAAATGAGTATCGTCATGACACCCCAGGTAGCAGGTACACTAGCGCTAATATTAGACGGTAGTTCTGCTAAATCAGTAGATGACTTGGGAGAAAAACTCAGGCAGGAAAAGAAATATAATAGTGTAGCTGTAGAAGCCTACAGGGACGGAATAGGACAATTACGATTTTTCCAACCAAATAGACAGTCTTTCCCACAACGACGAAACTGCCCGGGTGGAATCCAATTTAACGGATTTACCAAGCTATATGTAAAAGATATCGTTGAGCATTATATGTCTCCAAATGGTGAAATCGTTGAAGACGACCTTTTTAAAGCTACAACAACGACTGAACCATGCTAATACTCTTTTAAAAAAAGATAGAAATGTAACATTTCAGGGCATGACCAGCTTACTTAGCCGGTTTTTATCGAACATAGAATGGAGCGAGAGATGACACTCAAACTCACGGTCTCAATCTCAGAAAGGTGTCTGCCCTCCTCAACTAAATTCTCTTATTTTTTGCCAATCTACCATCGATTTTGTCGTATTTTAATTAAAAAAACGTCGGCGGAATACGTTGGCGAAACAGTACGAAGACACATAAATCAAAACGAATGCGGTTGAAATCATATAGCACACGAGAAACCAAATAGAAATGGGAGCAGCTGCATCAATCTTACTTGGGGCATGCCAACCATGGCGGGCAACATAATTGACCTTTCAAGATAGTCCTGCTGCAGGGATTTTTAGAAGGAAATATCAACCTAAAAATCCAAGTTGCTCCTGATGGTGAAGAGTTAGCGCAGGCCGTGGGAAATTCAAGTCGGTGGGATGGGTAGCCCCCTTTTCTAACTATTTAGGAAGGCCATATCCTTCCCGAGAAAATGATCGCTAGTGCCGGTGTGAACTGAAAATTAAACGTTTCTATTCCCCAGAATAAAAGTCCATAGCGTCACCCATGTTCTATATCGTACCCGTGCTTCTAAATCTATCTTTTCTCGAACAAAGATCGGTATTTTTATCTATTGACTTATTCCGTCACATACCATTAGAGTGATGTAATTCTTCATTTGAAACGTTTCCATAAGGCATGGTGAAAGAAGATGCGAACACGAATGATAGACAAGCAATGGTCAAAAAAATACCCGGGAATTGGTAAAGGACCAGTCTCTACAGAACCCTACGTGTCCAGAGAAATTTTCGAATTGGAAAGGGACATTATCTTCAAGAACAGCTGGATCAACGTTGGCCGAATTGAGGAAATCTTGATGCCCGGAGAGTTCTTTGTCCGAGAATTAGAAATGTGCCGAACCTCTATCTTGGTTGTGAGGGGAAAAGATGGAGCCGTTCGAGCGTTCCATAACGTTTGCCCGCACCGAGGAAACACACTAGTATTCGAGGAACGAGGCAAAGCTCCAGGTAAATTTGCCTGCAATTTTCACTGCTGGGTATTTAACACCGAAGGAGAGCTTACTGGCGTACCAGACGAAAGTAATTTCTTCGACTTTGACAAAAATAATTTTAAATTACAGAGTATACATTGCGACGTATGGGAGGGCTTCATTTTCATTCATCTAGAGACGAACCCTATAGAATCACTGAGAGAATATTTAGGTGGAGTGGCAACCCAACTAGATGGCAGCCCATTTCATAAAATGCGCTTATTTAGAAAATATACTTGTACAGAATCGGCTAACTGGAAAACAGGGCTAGATGCCCAAAACGAACTCTATCATCTGCCCTTCCAGCACAGATACACAATCGGAGATGCCTTTTTACTAAAAGACGGAAAATATTGTCGATTTTCGGATGTCAATCTCTACAATTACCATAGCGTCTGGTCTTGCGAATATAACCCCGACCACATCCCTCTCCCCACTGAAGGCATCCTACGACAACTAGACAACTCGAAGCAGGAAATTCGAATACATCAAAGGATAGGAGATTTTGACTGGTATTGTATTTTCCCGAACATGGCATTATTACTGTTTACGGGCGGCTCCGGCGATTGGTTTGTAACTTACAATTTTTGGCCTCTTGACGTCGACAAAAGCGTATGGGAGATCCGATACTACTTTCCGCCGGCCGAAAATGTTAGTCAAAGACTTGCTCAAGAATGGTCAGTAGGTCAGTTGCGCGACACGTTGATGGAAGACGCCTTTATGCACGAAAAAATTCAGAAAGGCCTAGGGGCGAGGGCAATTTCTGATATGACCATGCAAGATGAAGAAATTGCTATAAGGCACTTTCACGAAGTATACGAAAAAAAAATGCAAAGAGCGTAAGAGAAGTGTCCTTACTTCCCGAAGAGTTCAAAGAACTAGAACCATACATCGATTGGTCATTAGCTACCGAAGGAGAAAGAATTCGAAAACGGGAAAACACATCGATGAAAGAAATAAAAGAATTCTACACTCATATGTTCCAAAACTTGGAACGAACTATTACGTATCTGAATCAATATCCATACGACGAAATGCCTGAAGAGGCACAAAACCTTTGTAATATGACATTCTCTCTAGTCGAGGTTTGTAATTTAGTTGAAATGTACAAAAGCCTAGAGATTTTAAAGATGGTCGACTCAGAGAAATTTGTTTCAGTGGAATGAAAATGCCTAACAGAAAAGAGCTCCCTATTTAAATGCGAAAATAATCGATGAAATTCCCTAAGAAAAAGGTCGCAATAGTAACGGGAGGTGGATCGGGAATCGGCCGATCAACAGCCTTGGCTTTCGCCCGAGCTGGCGTCAAGGTTGTGGTCGCGGACACGGATGAAGAACAAGGAAACAATACAGTTTCTCTGATTACAGACGAGGAAGGTGAAAGCTTGTTTGTAACCGCCGACGTCTCTCAAACCGACGATGTGCAATCTATGGTAGAAACAGCTGTTTCCACATGGGGACAGCTCGATTTTGCCTTTAATAATGCAGGAATACAGGGAGAAATTAGTGAGACAGTGGAATGCTCAGAAAGAAACTGGGATTCCATCACCAATGTAAACCTAAAAGGCGTCTGGTTATGTATGAAGTATGAAATTGCTGCCATGAAAAAAGGAACTGGAGGCGTGATAGTAAACAACGCATCAAATTTTGGCCTAGTCGGTTCGCCGGGAATGCCGGCATATTCGGCAAGCAAGCACGGCGTAATAGGGCTTACAAAAACTGCAGCTATCGAGAACGCTAAAAACGGTATTCGTATTAACGCTGTCTGCCCCGGACCTATCTCAACTCCTCTCGTAGACAAAATAGTTAGTCGACAACCGGAAGTACTCGATTCCATCACCGAACGAGAACCGATCGGACGGATGGGTCGACCTAATGAAATCTCAGGAGCAGTCCTATGGCTTTGCTCCGATGATGCCAGTTTTGTGATAGGAGCCGCTCTTTCAATAGACGGAGGATTCGTAGCACAATAGGCTGAGTTCCAGTCATACAAGGGAAAAGTTGGAAATGATAGTACAAACCGCGCCGAAAGGTAAGAAACATTTCGTCATAACAATGGAAAATCACACTCAACTATCTGGACAGTTTGCCGCCGCTTTTGGTAACCAAAGGTTCGAACCTATTAAACCGCGAGACCAGATGTTACATATGATAAAAAACCATGATGTTGGTTGGAGGGAACTTGATTCGAAGGCATACAGAGACCCGAGAACAGGACTACCCTATAATTTAGTCGAAACACCCTTCTACCACATTGCGAAAACCAGCACCGCATCTCCAGAAATTAATAGCCAACACCATCCCTACTGTGGTCTTTTGTCAAGTATGCATAGTTGGGGCTTATACAATGGCCGTTATGGAATGTCTGACAAGGTATTACTAGACGGTCTCGCTGCCGAAAATAGAGCAACAGCAGATAAATTATTGGAAGAAGAAAGGGCTCGCCAAGAGTCTTTAAAAAAAATACTGGATTCTGACGTTATTATGTCGGAGTGGATTGCCGAAACGCGTCTTATGCTTAACTATAAATTACTCCAATTTTTTGACACGCTGGCGCTTTATTTCAATTGCATACATGACGCCGCTCGCGAGAACACGACTTACTCCCATGTCCCTGCCGGAATCAGCGAAGATGTTGAGATAAAGGTCAAAAAATTAGATGAGGGCCTTTATGGTTTAAATCCTTTCCCATTCAAGGGAAAATCACTGGATATTTCTTTCTCCGGAAAATACATGTTACCAACAGACACTGGAGAAAACGTAAAAGATATTCTCGGATTATGCGCTACCGAAAATCAAACCGCTCGACTGGTTGATTCGAGCAATGAAACTTAGGCCGCAGAAAAAGAAGCCTTTAAATTTTACCAAGGAAGGACAGAACCGCCTGATTAAACTCATCTGGCTTCTCTGCATAGCCAAGATGACCAACTCCCTTAATTTCAACCAGCTCTACATTATTGATTAGAGACGCTATTTCCTCACCACCAACAGATGGCAAAACCTGATCGTGCTCTCCAGTAATAACAAGAGTTGGAATATTGATCTTTCCTAGTTCACTGCCCATATCAAAATCTCGCAGTCCTTCTGTCAACACTTGGGTATACACTTCCTTGTCGTTCTTCACAATCATCTCAGTCAGCCATTTCCTAAATGAGGTATCAGCGGATGATGAACAAGCTTGGGAGACGACAATATCCGCGTACTCACTCATTGACATCGACATTAAAGCGGTTACCCGTTCCTTCAAAACGTTTTCCGGCATGCTCATCTTTGGGGACGTGTGACACAAGATAAGGCTTCGAAAGAGCTCTGGTCGCGATAGTGCTAGAGACTGGGCTACAAACCCTCCCATAGATGTTCCCAGAAAATGAGTGGGACTGATTTGGAGTTGCTCGATTACAGATGCAATATCCCTAGCGAGTTCCTCTATGGAATAAGCGCCGGCCTCTCGAGGTTTACTGGATTCGCCAAAGCCTCTTAGATCGACAGCGAACGTTCGGAAGTGGCGAGAAAATTCATCTATCTGATTGAACCATAATTTGCTGCTCATGCCTAGTCCATGAACTAACACCAAGGGATCACCTAACCCAGTTTCTTGGACATATATTTTAGCCCGTCCCGTATCTACTATCATTGCTATCTCCGTACCAGGATCGTCGAAACACTCTTTTATCGCGATACCACCTTAACCCTTTACACGCATATCAGCAGGTTTGATTTCTCCATTTTCTACGATCACTTCTTTATCTAGACTCAGTGTACAATTTCGCATAGGAAGGTCCAGGTGACAGGGCGTATCATTAATGCCTCCAAACTCCGTATCTGGTCCCAAAGAAAACAACACATTTCCATAACACGCACGGCCATCCATGCCGATTCCGGGAAAGCTGACGTCCCACCGGCAGTTTTCATTTAGGCCCCAACCGATGTGAGACACCGCGTAAGCCCTAGGATCGTCATAGCTTCTAACAAATTCTTTCAATATTCCCGCATCTTCACCACCGTTCACTTCAATAACCATGCCTTCTTTTATAATGAATTCGATAGGTGACATAACAAAACGTTTGAGTGGGTAAATGATATCACCCTTGTCCATCACTACCCTCCCATTTACACCTTTATCGTCAGCCATTGTCGCTAGAAAACCTCCTGGCCAATGATCCCACCTTCCCGCAGTTGCGGTATATCCGTATTCTGTGAGAGTCGGTTTATTAGTAAGCCGATAAGTTACGTCGGTACCCGCCGCGTTCGTGAAATGCAAAGTTTTAGCTCGCCGAAGTCGTTTGTCGGCTGTTTCGACCCGCCGCCGCAACTCTTTATTGGGGAAAAGACGTTCAAGTATTTCAGGAGGCTCAACCACTAAAAGCACTCGACTCCCAGCCTTCTGCATAGCAATCTGCTCCTTCGAAAATAATAGCAGCATATGATCGATCACAATGTCTGCGTCACAACAAAGTTGGAGAGATTGCGGATGATCAGACAATGGATTTTTTCCCACATTCGCTATCCGCTCACTTGCGGTCGTAGAGTCTTCCACCGCTAAGTTGACATCGATCACTTTTGCCCCTGCCCGACTAGCCGCAGATAGAGAAGCTTCTGCGTATTCCCTCAGTACATCACCCTCGGATAGGACGGCAACACTTTCTCCCCGACCAATCTCACAAAGATTAAACTCTTCCTGGAATAATACATCTAACTGCCCCATAGAATTTTCTCCCAAGTTATGCACCGATTTTACCGAATGATTTGGAGTAACCCGCATCTACCGGCTCGGGGTACAGCTGGTCTCCCTCCTTGAGAAATTCCGCACAGTCTCCTAGACGGCGTTCTCGCGCTAAGTCATTCTCACCAGTTAGCGCATCTAAATAATAATTCAGTATGTGGTGAATGGCCCGCTCAAGCTTTACAGTGGGACCAGGCACAAAACCACGAGAGGTCACCCCATTTTGTAAAGATTCAAGCATGGCCTCGTCCTCAGTAGCGACCAACTTTATATAATCTCCATAAATTTGATTTTTTTCAGCGAAACCGGGCATATCAAAAAACTCCTCCGGCAACTGTGTGTAGATTGTAACATGAGTTCTGTTTACATCGACTGGCGTCGCAACCCAAGGCTGAATTAAGTCGTGCCGACCAAAAATATTCATAGTCGGTCGAATCCAGGTGGTACACCCAAATTTATCGTTCACCTTGTCTTTAAGCCAAGGCATCGGCGCAAACAATGTAACGCCGTTAGGGGCCATAGTAAGCGCCTCGTACACGGCGTTGTATCCGTGGCCTACTAGATTGTACCTAAAATGCTCCACTGGGAAATGAGCCCCAAAAGAAGACTTATGGATTACACCCACGTGGTACATATCCATCAAATTTTCCGGAACGAATTTCCAATTACAAGGGACTTCAAACTCAAATTTATGAGATATCCGAGTATCCTCCGGTCGCAAAAAAGCTGCAAAATCTCGTACCCCATCCTCGTCAAGACAGTCCTCTAAAGATTTACTACCCAGATCGAAATTAATGAAAATATAACCGCCCCAGGTATCTATCCTTACATCGGGAAGACGACAATTTTTGAAATCAAAACCGACTTCGTCGTTATGAGGTGCCGAAAGTAATTTTCCTTTAGTATCAAAAGTCCAGGCATGGTACCGACAAGTAAATTTCTTGGCGTTACCCTCTCCCACAGCGACTTCTACACCCCGATGTTGACACAGATTACGAAAGGCTCGTAACTCGCCATCTACACCGCGGCAAACGACAACGGGTTCTCTCGCCACTCTAAATGCTTTGTAATCGCCTGCATTGGGAAACTCCTCTAACCGACCTACGCATAGCCATTCCTTCAAGAAAATCATATCAATTTCTCGTTGGAATATTTCCTCAGAAGTATAGTAGTAGCCGGGTAGATGACGTGCGTCTTTCAAACCGGCCCGCGTTTTTTCTATCATTTTCTTGGTTGCGTTATCCAGACCTTCCCCGTTATCCATGTTTTCCCTCCCCTTAGCCCTTTAATAACTTACAGTGCATTCACCAAAATGTTCCCCGTAGAAACGATTCTACCGGAAATTTATCTTATTAGAAATCAGGCGTCGGCCAGCTAAACCTTTTATTAATTGACCAACCACTAAAGCTCCTCAAACATCTGTTTTTATTCAACTATTTACTTCGCCTCCAAAGGAAATTTGCAGTAACTTCGTCACAATATCATCTCTCCATATCGTTCTAGGCTGGCAATGTTATGTCCGCTTATAAATTCGTCGCAAAAGGGTCGAGCAACTGCCATTCCGGTAGCAACCGGCTCATAGTACGGATCGCCCTTAAGTGGATTAATCCAAACAATAGATTTCGCTTTTCGAGAAAGATTTTCCATCTCATTTTTTAACAAATCAGGTTCTCCGGTGTCCCAACCATCGCTCATGATAGTGACCAAAGTGTCCGATCTGATTGCACCGGTATAGTCTCGATTTAACGCCCTGATTGCACGCCCTATCTTTGTTCCTCCTGACCATCCAGAAAAATCGCTTGATAGTTTTTCCAGCATTTCTTTGAAACTCTTTAAACGAAAGATCGCCGTCAAACACTCGAGTTCAGTACTGAACACAAAGACTTCTACTTTAAGACGCCTATGTCGTGCTAACTCGTGCAAAAAACTTAGGAAGAATAGACTGTATACTTCCATAGAACCACTAACATCTAACGCGACTACAAGACGTGTAAAATTCGGTATTTTCTTTTTGTAGGACCATCTTGCAACATCTCCATCATAACGAACGCATTGTCTGATACTAGACCGTAAATCTATCCGTCTACCTTTTCTCGAAGGTTTCCATTTTCTGTAAGAGAGACTCCTGTTTTTTTTTACTATTAGGCCAAAAATATCGATAATGGCTGATAATTGTTGCTTGGGAAATAATCTAAAATCCTTATTTGTATCCATCTCTATCGTCGAATAAGTTTGGACGTGGAATTGGTCGTCCTCCAAATCTTGGTCATTCGAAGCGTTAGAATCGTCTTTGTACTGACATCCTATAAACTTGCTCTCAGACAGGGCCTCATTGCTTTTAGAATTCTTTTTAAGGGTAAAATACCACTCCATAAACTCTTCGAATATAACAGACAGTTTTTCTAAATCGTCAGGTTGATTTATCAGCGTAATTCTATAGATACTTTTTAAATCGTAAGGTTTTACGACCTTTAAACGTTCAATACCACGAACACAAGCCAACTCCTGATGCGAGCTAATTTCGATTCTTTCTTTACGTAGAACGCCGAAAAATCTGAGAGAAAATTCTACTACCGATTCAATTGTGCTAAATGTTCTCATCACTACGCGCTTTGTCTATCAGAGCCTTAAAAGAACCAGTACGAAATCTATTTATATCCATTTGATCCTTCAACAAACAACCGATAGTATTCGCCACAGCTACATCACTCAACTCCGAGGTGCCGATAGTCAGAAGGGCACGACTCCAATCGACTGCCTCTGATAAACCCGGTGTTTTAGCAAGAGTCTCTTCTCGCAAAAGCTGGACGAATTTCGCCGCTTGAGACGCCAAGGTTAAATCTATTTCGGGCACTTTAATTCTTATTACCTCTAATTCTTTTTCATAGCTGGGATAGTCGATCCATAAATATAGACATCGTCTGCGGAGGGCATCGCTAAGCTCTCGCGTTCTATTAGACGTGAGTATCACAAATGGAAACGACTTAGCAGGTATTCGGCCCAATTCTGGAATGGTCAACTGAAACTCTCCCAGTGTTTCTAATAACAAAGCTTCGAATTCTTCATCGGCGCGATCTATTTCGTCTAGAAGTAAAACAACGGGGCTTTCTGCCGTTATTGCTTTTAAGATAGGTCTGTAAGAGAGGTAGTCCTCGGTGTAAAAATCATGTAAGTGCGCCTTAGTATCTTTCTGTATCTCCTTGATTTTTAGACTCAACAGCTGTTTTTGATAATTCCATTCATACAAGGCAGAGTTAAAATCCAGCCCTTCGTAGCACTGCAATCGTATTAGCTCACAACCCTTAACCTTAGCTAAGACGCGAGCAATTTCTGTTTTCCCCACCCCTGCCTGGCCTTCTATCAGGATAGGCCTTTGAAGATCATCTGCTAAAAAAAGAGCCGTCCCTATTTCCTCATCAGCTAGATAACCTTCCAGACGAAGAGTTTCAACCCAATTACGACCATGGTTTTTCATTATCCGTTTCTTTAGGGTTAGCTTACTTTACTGACTCTCTCTGATCTTTTTGAGCGATGAGATCCCTAATCTGCTGAGGCCCTAGCGGCATAACCGTTGGTACCTTTAACCCGTAATCGATCAGTGCATCGGATACCGCATTAGCCAACGCGATGTGCACAGAAAGCATAGCTGCCTCTCCAGCTCCTTTAAATCCGCCCTCGGTATAAGGAGATGGAGTCACTACGTGAGCACACTCGATATCAGGTAGTGTCGAAGCATTAGGTATAAGAAAATCCATAAAAGAAGCATTCCGAAGCTGTCCGTTCTTATCGTAATCGAGGTGCTCTAAAAGGCCCATACCAATACCTTGCGCTACCCCTCCTCGCATCTGTCCCTCAACTATTTTCGGATTAATCATATTGCCACAATCTTCCACGGCGACAATCCGCTTAATTTCGATAGTACCGAATTCTGGATCCAATTCAATCATAACGGCATGCGAACCGTTAGCATAAGCAGCCGGGGGATCATAATGTCTAGTCGACGTCAGAGTTGGTTCGATTTCATTCTCGTCAGGCCGTCGATTTCTATCAAAATGGGTGATATAAGCAACTTCGGCAACCGAAATACTATGTGCCCGGGAACCTTTCACAAATACCCCTCCTTCTTCAACCGTCAGGTCTACCGGATTCGCCTCCATAACGTGTGCTGCTATTTTTATTATTTTTTCTCGGACGTCCGTGGCCGCTCGAATAACGGCCCCTCCTCCGATAACCGCACTTCTGCTAGCGAAAGTACCCATTCCATAAACACCAGTCTCAGTATCACCATCTGTAACTACTACGTCTTCGAAAGGCACTCCTAACGTTTCCGCCGCCACCTGCGCTAGAGTAGTTTTATGCCCTTGCCCGTGACTAAATTGACCACTTCGCACAGTAACTTTCCCACTCGGATCCATCTCAACCGTAGTCGTATCATGTAAGGTCGCATCAAATCCGCTTTCTTCGGCGCTGCGGCTTCCCCAGTTTGTCTGTTCCACAAAAAAGGAACAACCTATCCCCTGCAGTTTACCGTTTGCCATACTTTTGGGTTTCTTTTTAAACTCGTTATAGTCAGAGAGGTCCAAACATTTCTGTAATACCTTGTGATAATCTCCACTATCGTAAACTTGGTCTGTTGCAGTTTTGTATGGGAATTGGTTTTTTTTGATCAAATTCTTAATGTATACGTCAGTAATATCCAAACCTAATAATTTAGCAGCTTTGGTCAAAACCATCTCGCGAGCATAGCAGCCGGCCGACCATCCGACTCCACGATAGGCTCCCGTAGACATCTTGTTAGTTAAAACAACTAGCGTCTCATATTCTACATTGTCCACATCAAACGGGCCGGTGCAGCCTTTATTGGCTACCATTGATTCGATCAGACCCGACCAGGGATATTGGGAATATGCGCCTGAATCACCAATGTTTTTTATTTTCATTGCTGAAATGGTGCCGTCTTTTTTTAGACCTATCTTCATATAAATCGTATTCTGTTTAGCATGCGCCGCAGTCAGTAGATGTTCTCGTCTATCCTCAGTCCATTTAATCGGTCTTCGAATCTCTCTAGCGAGCCAAGGCAAGATAAACTCTTCGGGGAAGAAATGTGCCTTTTGCCCGAAACCGCCCCCTACGGTAGGCGCAATGACGCGAATTAGTTGTTCAGGTAAATTAAGATGGGTAGCAATATAAGTCCGTAAGGGAAAGGGCATCTGAGTAGAAGACCAAACGGTTAACTTGTCGTCCCAGCCCCAGTCCGCCACGACACCTCTTGTTTCTATAGGAGAAGCTGAAGTTCTTCCGGTACAAATTTTTTCCTCAACAACCACATCTGCTTCCTCGAAACCCGCAACGACATCGCCATTACTGAAGCTGTCACGATAATAAACATTGCTGCCCACATCTTCATGGAGCAAAGTGGCGTCATCAAGCATAGCCTTCTCAACATCATTGTAAGCTGCCAGGCTCTCATACTCTACATCAACTAATTCCACAATATCCTCAGCAATATATCGATTGGGGGCGACTACCGCAGCGACAATCTCTCCCACATGTCTTACCTTCTCGTTAGCAATAAAAGGAGTAGAAACAGAATTAGACTCAGCATTTTTATTGGTCGCCGGAGGTGTTGTAGTCGTTCCTCCACCAAAATCTTCAGCTGTAATAATCTTGATACAGTCAGGGTGGGCTTTAGCTTGGTCCAAGCCTATTCCTTTGATTAAAGCATGGCCATGACTACTTCGAACAAATGCAACTTCGGCCATATCTGGAATTATAATGTCATCCACATATTTGGCTTTACCCATTAAAATCTGAGGGTCTTCACTACGTTTCCTCGGAACTCCGATATGCTTGGTTATTCCACCCATTTTGTCAGCTTCAATCATAATAGCGTCGCTCTTTCAATTCCCTTTATTCCTTACAATCTCGATAGCAGCCTCTGCTACTGAGTCAACAATGTCGTGATATCCAGTACAACGGCACAAGTTACCGGACAAAGCATGTCGAATTTCTTGTCTAGTAGGATTCGGATTTTCCCGAAGAAAAGATTTAACGCTCATTAAAATGCCCGGGGTACAAAACCCGCATTGCAACCCTTGGTTTTCCCAAAAAGATTTTTGCAGTTGATCTAACTCACCGCCGTCGCTTAAAGATTCGACGGTCTCCACCGAGCTCCCGGCAGTCTGCACGGCGAAAGCAAGACACGAGCGAACGGCCAAACCGTCAATTAGTACAGTACACGAGCCACAAATACCATGTTCGCAACCAACATGAGTTCCCGTAAACCCTAGCTCATGCCGAATGAAATCCGAAAGCAAAAGCCGCGGTTCAACCTCACGCACGAAACTCTCTCCATTCACTTCCAGGTTTATTTTTACTCTCTTGGTCATTCCCCTTCCCCGCGTTTTTAGTTTAATTCGGTTC
>CAZXQY010000048.1:0-5954 GCA_964642505.1 uncultured Gammaproteobacteria bacterium
CGGCGACGGCGATGTTATCGCAGGCGAATACGCTACAACAAACTGTACTACAACTTCTACAAAATCAGTAACTGATTGAGTAATAAGGATAATTAGGAATAAAAACAGTGAATTGCGATAATAATAATAACCATGCCGTGACGCCATCCTATCCCAGGGGGTGTCATCCATTCCGTACTGTCACTCCGGTCGGATGTCCCTTCTGGATGGCGTTGGTCAAAATTTGCTGTTTTGTGGCGCAAGTAGGACGCCTTATGAGAAACGTAGACCCGGATATCACTTTGTTGCTGCCTCCTTCACAAGGTAACAAGTATGTCTCCGAACATATACGTTTTGAGCTCATTATGAGTACATAAGGCACTACAAGCGCTTTTGAAGGGGCCTTCGGGTCCCTTTTTTTTTGCTATTAAAATCTAGTCAAATCATATACTTAAAATTAATTAAAAAATAACATAAAAAAAACTATTAAAGCTCGCGATCGTAGTGTCGATATAGCTTTTACAAATATAACTTTAACCAGAATGACAAATTAACGGAGAAAAAATCACGAAAATAAGTCAATAAAAAGTACATATTTGATCGGTGCGGAGTGGGGACTCGTCTCGTAAAGAGGCTGAATAACAATAATAACTTACCCGTATCTAAGGAGGCTTAAAATGCCTGGAGTTAATACAAATGTTAACGCAGCGATCACAATCAACGCGCTTCAAAGAAATGAACAAGACATGGCTCGTGCCATGCAACGTTTATCGACCGGTAAACGAATTAATTCAGCTGAAGATGATGCAGCCGGCCTAGCCGTTGCGTCGAGAATGACTGCCCAAATCAAAGGTCTCAGTCAAGCTGTTCAAAATGCTCAACACGCCGTCTCCATGGTTGAAGTGGGAGAGGGTGCGGTAGTTGAAATTTCCAGTATGCTCATGAGAATGCGCGAACTCTCTGTCGCGTCACAAAACGGTACCAACACGTCTGCTGACCGCAGCGCGATGGCTACCGAATTCGTCCAACTACAGACTGAAATCGACCGAATCGCGAATAATACGCAATATAATGGTCAAAATATTCTCAATGGCGTCATTAACAAAACAGCTGCGATTGCGACGAGTGGGATAAACGACAGTGCTGAAACGATCACGCTTGCTAATCACGGATTAACGAATGGTCAACGAATCGTCTATAACGCCGCAGCTGGTACAGTTCTCACTGGAGCTGTCGATGGACAAGCTTACTATGCCATCGTGACAGACGCTAACACTTTCAAATTAGCGGCTAGTTATGCCCACGCCACCGCAGCCTCCCCTACCGTTGTGGTTATCGGCGCCAGTTCTGGAAGTGGTAATAACAATCAATATTTCGAAACGGATGTGGTCAGTTATCAGGTCGGGGCAAATGCCAGCCAGACAATAACCGTCGCTTTCGGTGACTTTAATACGAGCGATACCAAGGGATCGTTCGCAGGAGCAGTTAATGCCGCTACGATTAAGGTCGATACGGCATCTAATGCCGCGAGCGCATTAAGTGTCATTGACGCCGCCATCGCTGGTGTCGACTCACAAAGAGCGACTTTCGGTTCGGCCCTGAACCGGCTAAACATGGCGATTGCCAACTTGAGTAACGCCAAAATCAATGCCGAAGCATCAAGAGCGAGAGTCTTAGACACCGATTATGCAGCCGAAACCGCTGAGCTAGCCCGAACGCAAATCATTGCGCAAGCCGGGATAGCGATGTTGTCTCAAGCAAACATGCAACCGCAGGGAGTGCTTCAACTACTGCAAGGTTAAATGGACGCGAGGAGGCGGCATATAACTTAGGTAAACAGGGGGCGTCCTCTGGAATCGAGCAGATACCATGATTTCCCCTAATTACCTAAGACCTAACTGAGAGCGGAACGGCGATGCTAATAAGAGGAAACTGAGATGGAACAAGTGGAAATGACGGTAGAAAATTTAAGGAGAAAAGGAGAGCTGAAAGGAGCTTTCGACGCTAAAAAAGTAAAGCGGATAAAACGTGCCTGGAAGAAAAAGCAGTACGCCTCGAACGCAGAATTAATAGCACGTTATTTATTTAATTAATACTTATAAAATAATGATTTAAAAGTTATTTAAAGAATGAATCTACTTAAAGAAAGCATGATTTTTAGAGTGGAAACACCACACAGAGACAGCTGAAAATCGAGACTAGTTAAACATTGTGAGGGAAGACAAGAATGCCTGGAGTTAATACAAACATAAATGCGCAATTGGCTATCAACGCGCTTCAAAGAAACGAACAAGACATGGCCCGCGCCATGCAACGTTTATCAACGGGTTTACGGATTAATTCAGCCCAAGATGATGCAGCCGGCCTAGCCGTTGCGTCCAGAATGACCGCCCAGATCAGGGGTCTGGCTCAAGCGGTCCAAAATGCGCAGCAGGCTGTTTCGATGGTAGAAGTAGCTGAAAGCGCAAGTGTAGAAATTTCCCGTATGTTCATGAGGATGAGGGCACTATCGGTCGCATCACAAAACGGTACGACGACCTCGTCAGACCGCAGTGCGATGAATACCGAATTTACGCAACTACAGACTGAAATCGACCGAATTGCCAATAATACGCAATATAACGGTCAAAATATTCTCAATGGCACCATCAACAGAACAGCTGCGATTGCTATGAGTGCAGTGAGCAATAGTAACGAAGAATTTACCCTTGCCGATCACGGATTGGTGACCGGCCAGCGGGTCGTCTATAACGCCGCAGGCGGAGCTACCATCACCGCTATGGCTGACGGCCAAGCATTCTATGCTATTACGACAGCCGCGAATACGTTCAAATTAGCGACAAGCTATGCCAATGCAGTCGCTGGAACAGTTCATCAGATTGCTGCAAGTGCTACCGGTAATAACAATCAATATTTCGAAACGGATGTGGTCAGTTTCCAAGTCGGGGCGAATGCCAGTCAGTCCATTACTGTCGCTTTCGGTGACTTTAATACGAGCGATAGCAGAGGATCCTTTGCTGCAGCCGTAAATCCAAGCGCCATCGGTGTAGCAAATGCTACCGCCGCGGCAACGGCCTTGGGGATTATCGATACGGCGATAGCGGGTGTTAGTGGGCAACGGGCGTCTTTCGGTGCGGCTTTGAACCGGCTAACCATGGCGATTGCTAATCTGAGTAACGCCAAGATCAATGCCGAGGCATCAAGATCTAGGGTCATGGATACCGATTATGCAGCAGAAACTGCCGAACTGGCCCGAACGCAAATTATTGCACAAGCCGGGATAGCGATGTTGTCCCAGGCAAACATGCAACCTCAGACCGTGCTGTCACTACTGCAGGCCTAAGGTTAAAAGAATATAAGAAGGAGGCAGACGATAAGGGTAAGTAGGGGTGACAAGTGATGTTTGGTTCTGGTTTTCCGGGCATTGCTTGACCCCTAACTTTCTAATTCGGAATGCTAAAAATCAATTAAAAAGAGAATATTAGTAGAACTATAGAGAAATAATATAAAGATTAAATATTAGATACTCTGAATTGTTACCTTGTGAAGGAGGCAGCAACAATGATAGTAATCAACACCAACGTTGACGCGCATGTGACAATGCAGTCGTTAGCGAGAAACGAACGTGCTATGAGTACGTCGATGGAACGACTGGGAACCGGTTTGCGGTTGAACTCAGCGGCCGATGATGCAGCGGGTTTGCAGATCAGCGGCCGGATGACCGCGCAAATCAATGGGTTGCACCAAGCCATTACCAATGCCCACGATGCCATCTCTATGCTCCAAACAACGGAGCAGATGATGGCCGACATACAGTCTATTATCCATAGGATTCGAGAGCTGGCTGTTCAGGGTACGAATGGGACGAATACCGGCCAGGATAGGGCGGCAATTGACGTCGAGCTACAACAATTAATCGCCGAAGCGTGGCGTATCTCTGATAACACTCAGTTTAACGGAATCAATCTCGGGAACGGTACGATTGGCGACGCGTCGGGTCACGTTCACTTTCAGGTAGGAACTAACACCGGACAATCGATATCAGTCGATTTTAATCAGTATTGGGAGCTTCTGGGTTTACCCAGCTCTATGACTGTGCCGGCCTATATAGCTGCTTTAAAGGCGGATCCGCTGGATTTTAACACTCAGGCAGGTAGTCAGTTTGGGATTTCAGCGGGTGACCTATACCTCCAGACGTTGAGTACTGTGAGAACGACCATAGGTGCAACCATCAATCGTCTGGGTTATTCCATTGATAATTTAAGTCAAACCTTGCTGAACGCAAAAGCGTCACGTTCGCGTGTGCTGGACGCAGATTACGCTCGGGAGACGGCCGCGCTCGCGCGGACCCAAATTATGTCGCAGGCGGGGGTGGCGATGTTGGCACAAGCCAACCAGCAACCGATCGCGGTGCTGCAATTATTACGCGCATAAATTTTTTAATGTATTTAAAACAAAGGATTAAATGATTATTGAAGCAATATTGGAAGTTTTAGATAAAAACTAAAAGACTCGAAAAATCTCTCTAGGGAGATAAAAAGATAGTTACCTTGTGAAGGAGGCAGCGACTAATGACTGGAGTCAACGTGACCGTCGGTAGGCGAGTGATACCACTCGCACCGACGAGGGACAGATACGCCTTGACGATCGACCCTAAAATTCTGGGGATCGGAATATTGGCGGGAAATTTCGGATACGAAGAGCGGCTAAAGCCCGTGCGTTGCCGAACATCGTCCAAAACCTATAGGGCTGGTCCGGTCATTTCTTTTCGCTTGGAATCGGGGCGAGAGGCCTACCGCGGAACTTCGGGAGTTCGCAAGAGCTTACCCGACTGTAAAGTCAGTATAGCTCGGCTGTTAGGTCAGCGACCTTCGCCCGCTGAACGCGATGCGGTTACTCGTCCAGCCTTCTCACTTGGTAACTCACTCATTAAACGATGGTGTCCGGTAGGCGATGCTTGTCTACAGAGGATCTGAAATGCAAAAAAAGAGTTAAGCAATATGTGAATAAACAAATAGTTAAATAATAATTCGGTGAATTAGGATTATATGGAAAAGATGATCCAAATAAAAATGTAGTGGTGTGTGGGCACCCGCCTCAGGAGAGGCACATAAAAATATAGTTACCTTGTGAAGGAGGTTTATGATGTTAGGAGTAAATACAAACGTAAATAGTCAAGTGGCAATCAACGCTTTATCTCAGAATCAGCAGAAGATGAGTACGGCGATGCAACGTCTGTCGACCGGTATTCGGATCAATTCGGCTGCAGATGATGCGGCAGGCCTTAAAGTTGCCAGTCGTATGACGGCCCAGATTGAAGGGTTGAACCAGGCTGTCACCAACGCTACCCATGCGACTTCGATGGTAGAAACCACTGAAGGTGGTATCAGAGAGATATCGAATATGTTGCACCGTATGCGTGAGCTTGCTGTAGCCGCTCAAAATGGTACTAACCATGCTAAGGATATGGACGCGATGCAAGCCGAGTTTTGGCAATTACAGGCAGAAATTGAGCGTATTGCTGACAATACCCAGTACAACGGAATCAACGTTTTGAACAACAGTGAGTCCCGGAGCTTTGCAATAGGTGCTTATGGGGAAGCCTTAAGTGTCAAAATGTATGATTTTCAAACAAAGCAAAATGCGGTTGTCTACGGAACGTCGGCGGTTACCAATGCAGATAACAAGTTCACCCTCTCCAATCATGGTCTACACACGGGTGATGCCGTTGTTTACAACGCCCAGGGCGGTGCATTGGTAGGTGGATTGTCAGATGGTGGAACTTATTGGGTTACTGGAGTGAGTGGTAATGACTTCAAGTTAGCAACAACTTATAACAATGCAGTAGCTGGCACATCCCTCGCCTTAACCGCCGACGGTAACGCTAACCAGACACTCCAGAAGGTTACAGCCTACGGTGCCAACATTGATTCCACGTCGATCTCTGTCAGTTCGAGCAGTAATGCAGCCTCTGC
>CAZXQY010000048.1:6054-19274 GCA_964642505.1 uncultured Gammaproteobacteria bacterium
TAGCGGCTACCATAAAGTTTTGGTGGGTAGAAGGGGTATTCAGGTAAAACTGATACCCCTTTTTTTTGATTAAACTATTTAAATCATTGAATTTCATAGAATAAATAATTTATTTCATAAAAAGCCATAAAAAATTGAAATTTTCGCTAAAGTTTTACGGTGTTTCTGCCGATTTAAAGTCTAGGAGAACTCCGTCTGGGGTTCTTGGCATGGGTTGGTTTTTATTTACTTGGAACAGGGATAGGGGTTGTTGTTATGGCTAGCAACGAAATCAGCGCAAACCCAGCGGTTGCGCAAAGGGCAGCGGAACAAAGCGGTGGTCAAATAGCCGCTCAGAAAAACTCTGGGCAGGCTCTTTCTATTAAGCGGAATGACCTGAAGGTACAATCGGCACAAGATATCGTTGCGGGAGTGAATCCGACGAAAGAAGGTTCGCTGTCGCGCATTGAAGGTCTGCAAAATGACTTGAGTGAGGCACTACAGTCACTCAATCGTTCGACAGCGCTAAATTTTTCAGTGGATGCGTCTTCGAATCGATTTGTCGTAAGAGTCACTGAACCGGAGAGTGGGGCAGTAGTATTTGAAGTTCCATCCGAAGAAATCTTGCGCGTCGCACGCAATATTGAATCACTAAGAGGAATATTGTTCGACCGGGAGATGTGAGCGCGGAGCCGACTAGCGATCGTCTCCGAGAGGCTCTAACATCCCGTCCAATTGGCTGACGTCGTCACCTCGATCGCGCAATTCTTTTAAGACAGATCTTGCCAATTCGAGGTTATCGCTATCGATCAGTATTTCGATAAGTTTCGAGTATTGATTATTTATAAAAACAGTAGATTGAGACATTTTTCTTGATATTACCTTATGTTACTTATTCAATGAACAGATCGACTGGAGAGAGCCCTTCACGCCAATGTTCATAGATGGTTGTTAAAGCCTTTTCCCAGGTTTGGGTGTATCTCTGGGTGTCGAATAAAGAGTACTTCTGGGCATTAGCCATGACTTTCTTCCTCAGCACGTTTCGATGTTCTGGATTCTTGATTAATCCACTGGCAATTTCAAAATATTCTTCTGAAGAATAGGCGATGAGCTCTTGACACTCGATATGGTCTAGCGCTGAGGCCGCCACCCGTGAGGCGAAGGTTGAACCGGCAATGGTTACCATCGGTACACCCTGAAACAGCGCGTCTGTGGCAGTGGTGTGTCCCACGCAGGGGTAAGTATCGAGGAAAATATCAATCAGTTTTAAGCGGTTGATATGTTGATCTTGGGCCAGAAAGGGGGCAAAGATTATCCTTCCAGTGTCTATTCCGTGGCCGGAAGCAATCTGTAAGAGACGTTTTTGACCCGATTTGGAGGGTTCTGTGAGCCAAAGTACTGTTTCAGCATCAATTTTTAGCAGTCGAAGCCAGATATCGAAAACTTCCGGGGTCAGCTTATAAATGGAGTTGAAGGCTCCAAGTACGATTTTTTTGTCTGGGAGACCGTACTTCGTTTCACTGGAAATATCCTCGGCGACCCTACGATTGCTGTCAGGAGGTTGGTAAAAAACCGGTAAAGTCACCACGTTCTCGCTAAACTGTGCTCGATTATGCTCTGTGAGTGTGAAACGATCCCCGATAAAATAGTCGATCGCAGGAGAGCCCATAGAGGCTGGGTAACCAAGATAATTGATTTGGATGGGTGCCGGCTTGGAGTTTAGAAGAAACGGTCGTCCGTTCTGGGTAAATCCTTTTAATTCTATGGCGATATCTATTTTTTGGTTAGTAATCGAAGCGCAAATAGCGTCGTCATTCCAATGACTTACATCAAGAAAACGGTCGCCAACGGCTTCTCGGATGCGCTTTCTAAAAGGGTCATTCGGGTCGTTGTGGCCATAAGAATATACGTGTACATCAAATTTATCCCGATTATGGGTTTCAAGGAGGCCGGAGATCAAAAAAGCGGTGGCGTGGGTGTAAATGTCGGCAGAAAGATAGGCAATTTTAATCTTTTCTGAGGAGGATTGCTGTGCAGGTGGTCGGGGGTTGCCAATTGGTATCGAGGATAAGGCTTCCCGACTCCGTTGTAACAGATGCGATTGGAGATCCATGGAGTCAAATAAGGTTGTAGCCGAGAAGGCACAGCTTCCTAACATTCTCGATGCTCTTAGCGCGGACGATCCTTGTCTAAAAGGGACTGAAATAGCTTTTTCGCACGAGGCGGCCAATGACGAGCGGTCCTCCCACTGACAAGCGTGACTCCTCTGATACAGGGCGTGGAATCCAGCTGCCGCGTCAGTTTTGTCCATTTGGAAGGCTAAATAATATAATTCTGCCGCTGTTTCCCTTAGATGAAGATTGGAGAAAATTAGCGCAATGTTATACACAAAACTTGCGTTTGCCTGCTCGATCGGTAATTTCGCGATGGACCTGGTTAGGCTAGACCCAAGTGCGCCCACGTGATCTCCCAGCCGAGATTGTGCGCTGGACAAAACCGCTCGCAACAGGTTTTGTTGTTCGGCGGGTATTTCGTTTATTTTGCTAGCATCCCTAACGAAGGGTAGCAAAAGATTACAAATGTCCGCATAGCGCCCTAAAGATAGTAAGTGTTCTCCATAAAAATAGAGAAATTCACCTTCTACATCCACTGTAAACAGTTTTGCTTTGAGAATTTCCATTCCGGTTTCGAAACTAGCGAGCGCCAACTCAGGGGACTCCTTTCGCAAATAGTTGGCTTCTAGGGTGATTAGAAGAGGGTCTCCTTCTATCAAATTTTTTGAAATAAGGGTCACCAAGTCCTCTCTGCCGGCAAATCTGATTTGTTGTCTGAATCTGACTATCAGATCCCGATCTGGTTGTTTTTTCAGATAGTTTTCAATCACTTTCCAGATGGCTGGCGGTGGCACACATAGTTGTAAAATTGAGCCAAAAGTGGCCCGGCAGTCTTCGTTTTCAGGATATGACGTCAAGCTAGCAACTGCGAGCATTAGAGCGGATTCTGCCTGACCGTTTTCTAGGGCGTATTTCGTAGATACCAATAGATGATGGAGCTTTTGAGAGCCATTCAATTTGCCAATCAATTTTTCGATTGTCTTCGACGGGATCTTAGAAGGGTTCGCGCTCAGAGACTTCTGAATGTCGGCTACCAGCCGTTTTGCGCGTTTATCCATAATTAAGTAGGATAATCTAATATTGAGGCTACTGAAACTAATGGTTACGACGGTCGATGGACCTAAATGTTTTTAGTGGGAAGGCTTAGACCCATAGCTTCAAGCGCGGCCATGACATTCAAAACAAATCCCCGCTCGTTGTCTGAACGCAGTACACCAACATGCCTCGCAGACACGTTTAGCTGCTTCTCGGTGTGAACAGGTTCGATATCTCAAGACCGGGAAAAACCCAAAACTCGTGCCGTATTGGACACATGAGTTTAAAGAAAAATCGATAACGACTTCTTTACAAGGTAAATTCCACGACTGCCCCACCTGCGCCATACAACGGACCGTAGCCATGGACAGTTGCGCCTGTAAAGCCACCTGTCGCACCCATCAGAAAACTAAAATGTTTAAATCCCATGTCTACACTGGCTGCTTCAACAAATTCTGGGCATAGATTCATGAGCTCCGTATACTCTCCGGCTTCCATCAACTTGAGGACTCTGCGATTCCAAATATCGTCTTGCTCGCTAACAATTCGATCTTTGGTGATATCAATCGGCTCTCTGAAAACCTTTCCGGATAGGCCTCCAACACCAACAATGGCGACACGACGACCAATCTTCGACGCATTTTCAGCTACCAGTCGACCAAGAGCAGCAGTAGTATCCCAATCGTGATACAAATTGTTTGACGCGACGACAAATTCGAACGAACCTTCGGGATTCAACAGATTTTTAGCGACTATAGTGCCAGTATCTACCGGAAATTCGTCATAATCGACACCCTTAGAACGAATGCCAATCGACGGAGTCGATTCAATGATTGCGGAAGCTAGCGTCAAATCTATGTCAAAACTAAATGCTAAGGTGCCATATTCGTGCCAGTTTTCATCCACATGTATTCCTTCACAGTGCGGCCGGGTCAGCCACAATTGATCAAGCACCGCGAACCATTGCGTCGAGTAGATAACCACAGTGTCCGGCTCAGAAGCTGAAAGGGCATCACGAGCTCTTTCCATAGCGGCAGCTAACGTAGTCCATGGGGGATTATCTCGCCGTACATACGGCAATGGAGAACCGGGGCATAAAAATGCAGAAACAACCGTCATCGTTACTCATCCGCCTTCAGGCGGGTGTCGCTAATCCTGCTGTCACAAGATTCCATTCCATCACGGCGTTTCCGGTTCCAATCACAGTTCCGTAGCCATGTAACTCGCCAGGTAGCTCCGGGTACTCCATGGCTGAAAACATCCAGGTAAAGGCACCAGATTTTACTTCGGCAAAAGCTTCTTCTATAAACTGTGGTAGAAGTTCGAAGGTTTCTCTAATTCGGCCTGCGCGCATTAGCTCTATCATTCGCATATCCCACAAGTACCCATCCATCGTCTGTGGATGTTCTTTTGACATATCTTCCGGCGGTTCGGGTTCCTCGCGAAAGTGGTAATGGCACAAAGTATTCGAAGCCAATAAAACGGCCCGCTTACCGTTATCCTCTATCGCTTTACGAGTGGCTTTTCCCAACACGTCCATCTCCTCCAGTCCTTCTTCTGTCGTTAGATAGTACGGAGAGTTGTTGGCGGAAATGCCAACAACAGGAATATCCCACTGAGGGCGAATCATATGCAAAGTTGTGATCGTGCCGTAGTCAACTCGAAAATCGGGATTACGCATCATCTTAGTCGTCAAGCCCAAATTGGTTCCTTCTAAGGCACAGGCTTCGGCAAGTTCGACATCTACTTCCAAACTGAAGGTATATCGAAAAAGGTTGGGGAAGATAGGATCCACAGACTTTCCCTTGAGATTTTGCACACCGAGGAAATGATGCCCTTGTTGAGTGATCCAGTGAGGAGAATGGACAAGCAAAACATCAGGTTTAAGTATATCTATGGACTTTCGAGCGCGCTCATAAGCCCAACGGAGGCTTTCCCATCCTCCATTAGATCGGGGTTCATTCTGCGGAGGATTCTCACCGTATACCAGATGGGGCGGGTGAGGTGCTAAAAATCCCGCTACGATTTCTCCTTTAGTCAACTTATCCTCCTTGGTTAACCCGTGATTTAGCGGTCAGACTTTAAGGCCATCGCTTTAATTTCTATCAGCAGATGCGGATGGGGCAACTGATGAACAGCGACTGTCGTGCGGGCAGGACCTTGATCATCAAAATACTCAGCATATACCTCATTATATCCCGCAAAGTCATTCATGTTTACAAGGTAGCTACTGATTTCGACGATATCATCCAATCCCGCCTCAAAATCACCTAGAATATTGTTTATATTCTCGAGAACCGCACGTGTTTGAATTCTAATATCGAGGTGCGTTGTTCCTAACACGTCTACCTCGGCTCCTGCTATGCTGTTATCTTCGCGCCGAGAACTGGTACCAGAGACAAAAATAAAGTCCCCCGCTTGCCGAGCGTACGGATAAGCTCCTCGCGGTTGCGCTCTTCCGGCCTGTCGGTCGCTATCGGTCATTATGTACCTCGGTACTGTAGAGCTTAGTCTGGGATTTTTTCACGATATCTTCCTTCTTTCTTAAGAATAATCCTCAATTAGTTGGCTACTCAAACTTTACGGAAAGGGATCCGATATTTTCAAAAACAGCACATATATTATCGCCTTTTTCGACCGCGGTCGCGGCTGTAATACCCCCTGTCATGATAAACGTCTCAGCTGGTATCACCTCGCCACGTCTACCTAAGTTATTGGCTAACATAACAACCGACTCGACCGGATGCCCAAGCACAGCCGCTCCTGTTCCTTCCTCTATTACGCGACCATTTTTTTCAACAACGACCTTAAGTCCCACTAAATCCAGTGCCGTCGGAGCTAGAAGGCAATCACCAACAACAAATCCTGCAGCGGAGGTGTTATCTGCCACGACGCTTACGAGGTCAAACTGAAAGTTTTGGTAACGAGAGTCTAAAATCTCTATCCCCGGTGTCATGAATTTCAGCGAGGGTAACACCTCTTCGATATCTTGTATTGGACCGGCAATCTCCGAACCGGTTATAAAAGCGATTTCTGCTTCGACACGAGGTGCAATATAATTTTTTAATGGAATCACACTACCAGTCGTATACGCACCGTAGTCACACAAAAACCCAAAAACAGGCTCTTCAACCTTCATTTGTTTCATCTTAGCCTTGGACGTCAATCCAGCTTTTAAGCCAGCAATTTTTACGCCACTCTCACTCTTGCGGAATCGAAGCGCAGTCTGAATCGCATACGCGTCATCCCAATCTAAGTTTGGATACCTATCGGTAATTTTCGTAATCGGTTTCTTTTGATGTTCTGCCAACTCCAATTGCGCCGCGAGAAAGTCGACTGTTTCTTGATCAAGTGTCACTGATACTTATCCCTTCAAGGCGCGTAACTAATCATTTAACCGAATTTATTCACAAGTATAAATACTACAAATATCTAAGAAAGGGAAATCCGAGATACTGAAATACCACTCCCTTTTAGTTACCCGATTCAGGACAAATCTGTTTTCTCGGTCCGTAAACCGGCAACCGAGTTTTTATCACTGTAAGTAATTTGTCGAAGTGAAGATTACAATCGATCGAACTACGAACTAGAAAAAAAATTGTAAGTTGGTTATAACACATAGATAGCCTGAGTTAATTAATGTGCTTTTTCCTAAAGAGTTGGTATTTAAAGGGGGCTTTAATTAGATGAGTTACGTCGATGTCGTCGAAAAAACGGAGGTTCCCAAACCTCCTAAATTTTATACTGAACCGCGTTTTGAAGAGGTGTTGGGTTTACCTGTCGCCTATCGACGAAAAGGGAACGGAGAGCCTGCCGTTTTGTTTCATGGAGCGGGCTTCACCCGCATGTGGATCCCGCTGTACGAAAATTTATCAAAACGGTTAGATTTTATAGCACCAGAGTGTCCGGGATTCGGTGAAACACCATTGGCTAATTGGATCAAAGGATTTGATGATCTTGTTATATTATATGATCAGTTTTTCGAACAATTAGGACTAGAACAGGTTCATCTGATCGGTTTTTCTATGGGCGGTTGGGCGGCGGCTGAATTCGCATCCTATTACCCTCGTCGTGTTAAGTCTTTATCACTAATTACGCCTGTCGGCTTGAGGCTCGAGGATAATCCCGGCGTGGATCTTTTCCAGCTTGCTCCAGAAGATTTGATGGATCGCCTATTCAAAGATAAAACGGTAATGGCAGAATGGCTTCCTGACATGGATAATTTTGATGAGGGAGTCCATGCGTACACTGAATTTTCAGCTGCGGCTAGGTTCATGTGGGCGCCTAGATATAATTTAGCTTTAGAACACCGTCTCCAGCGAGTTTCATGTCAATCACTTGTAGTTGGGGCAGAAGAAGACAGATTAATCCCCAACGAAATGTCCGATAGGTTCACCGAATTTCTTCCTCGTTCAGAGTTAGTACGAATACCAGGGACCGGACACGAAGTGTGCCTTGAGCGTCCCGAGGAACTTGCAGAAACCCTTATTAATTTTATTTTGGAGGCTTCGAAATGAACGCGCTTAAGTTTTATTTCTTTCATTTAATGCCGTATCCACATATCCCACCGGCGGATCAATTTGATTCTACTTGGGTGTCTTTGCCGAACAAATACTATGACCCACAAAGAGGACGGTTGTTATATAACGAATATATTGACCAGCTCGTGGCGGCGGAAGCTTACGGTTATGACGGATGCGCCGTCAACGAACATCACGCTAATTTCTACGGCACAATGCCTTCCCCTAACATTATCGCGGCCATGCTGATACAAAGAACCAGACACCTACCGATAGGGGTCATAGGAAATGCCATCCCTCTTCATGGCAATCCTCTACGAGTCGGGGAAGAAATTGCTATGCTCGACGTGATATCCGGTGGACGCATTATTTCTGGCTTCGTACGAGGAATTGGGTGCGAGTACTTCAATAACGGCGTAAATCCTGGAGACTCAATTGAACGATTCAACGAAGCTCATGATCTAATTATAAAATCCTGGACCGATGAAGGGCCTTTCACCTGGCAGGGCAAACATTTTTATGTGCCGAACGTGAATCCGATACCGCGCCCAATTCAAGACCCTCATCCTCCGATCTGGATTCCAGGGCAAGGTTCACTTGAGACTCTTCAGTTCATTGCGAAACATAAATATACCTACATGATGGTTTACGCTCCTCTGTGGTTCACAAAAATAGCATTTGACGGGCTGCGTGAGGAATGTAAGAAACTAGATTTTGAAGCACCTAAATCCATGTTCAACGCTTGCGTGCCGACATACGTGGCAGAAACCGACGAACAAGCACACAGAGAGGCCAAAGCCCATATGTCTTGGGTTTTTAACACTGGGCTTAAGATACCAGATCAGATTTTTTTCCCGCCTGGATACATGAGTACCAAATCGTTCCGCAATTTTATCGGTGCCTTAAAAAAAGGCCAGGTTAAGCCCCAATCGCAACTTACCTATGACGAACTGCTTAAAGATCGTTACATTATCGTCGGCTCGCCCGAGACAGTTCGTAACGAAATGGGAAGATATTGTGATGAGGTTGGTGCAGGAGGCATAATCATGCCCCCACCAGGCCCTATGCCAAATTGGATGGTCATGAAGCACATGCAATTGTTTGCTGAAGAAGTAATGCCAGAATTTCGAGAACCAGACGGATTGCCGGATTATCAGAGGGTCGTTCCGAATTCACCACAGTCAAGAGCAGAGCTCGCGGCTATCAAGGGTCAGCCAGACGAAACCGCTCGCTCTTTGGTCACCGGAGGGGGTGAAACACTGATAGAACATCGAGTCGCACATCTGGCAGAAATAATCGACCCGACGATGGAGCGAGCAGAATAAAAGTCTGAAGGATTAACAATTCGCAACGACATGACCTACATCATTCCGTCGTTTTAGGGCTTGTTGCCCGATATTCGTTGCGCGACTTTCAAAGTTTGACACAGACATTACGAAGCTCAGTGTAGAATTCTAATGAATGTAAACCACCCTCTCTTCCTAAGCCGGACCGTTTTGCTCCCCCGAAAGCAGTTCTTAAATCTCTCAAAAACCAACAATTAACCCAGACGATCCCGACATCAATCTGCTCTGCCATACGATGTGCCCTTGAGGCATTCTGAGTCCATAAAGTTGCGCACAAACCGTAATCGGTCGCGTTCGCAAATTGCAAGACTTCCTCTTCATTGTCGAAAGGAGCAATATGACAACACGGGCCAAATATTTCCTCTCGTATGATAGCGGAGTCCTCGCGTAGTCCCGTCCAAATAGTTGGCTCTATCCAGAACCCTTCGGAATACGACTCTTGCACCAAAGGCAAACCTCCTCCACAAATTATCTCCGCGCCTTCGGACTGGGCCAAAGCGTAATAGGAAAGTACTTTTTTCCTCTGAGCTTTCGAAATCATTGGCCCTAGGCTAGTAGTTGGATCTTCAGGCGGACCCAGCTTCATGTGCTTCACTTTCTGCTCTAATGCTGCGACAAATTGGTTAAATATAGGGCGTTCAACATAAACTCTCTCTGTACCTAAACAAACTTGCCCACAATTCGCAAAGGCGGCACGTTGTATACCGTCGACAGCCTGGTCGAAGTCGCTGTCGGCGAAAACAATGCCCGGATTTTTACCGCCTAGCTCGAAAGACAAATCCCTAATTCCCACAGCCGCATTTCGCATAATAGCTTCCCCTGTGACCGTCTCGCCTGTAAAGGTTATCGCATCGATCTCTTTGTGTTTTGTGAGTAATTCCCCTGCTGACTCCGGGCCAAATCCATTCACAACATTGTACACCCCGGGTGGTAAACCAACTTCATTCATAATCTCACCTAACAGTACAGCCGTCGCCGGGGTTTCTTCCGAAGGCTTAACAACCACAGTGTTACCACAAGCCAAGGCGGGACCAACTTTCCATGTCATCAATAGCAAAGGCAAGTTCCAAGGACAGATAACACCTATCACCCCCTTAGGAGTTCGCACTCCATAATTCAGGGCACCAATACCGTCAGGAGTCTCCATTCGAAAGGCTTCAGTAGCAACGTTTCGCATGATATCAGCAAATACTTTGAAGTTAGCCGCGCCTCTTGGAATATCGATAATCCGCGCTAAAGAGTAGGGTTTGCCGGTATCCCGACATTCCGCGTAAAGGAAGTCGTCAAATCTTTCGGTCACGCGGTTTGCTATTTTATAAAGCAGTTCGCATCTCTCTTCGACAGAAAATTTAGACCATGGGCCTTTCAGAGCGTTTCGGGCAGCCCAAACCGCGGCATCGATATCACTTTCGGAACCTTCGTGGACAAATGAATAGACTTTTCCCGACGAAGGATCCCTATTGTCAAAAATAGAATGTTCTTGAGACGGCACAAATTGCCCGTCGATAAAATGTTTAATTTCCAACTTAGTCTTTAACATACTCGGAAAAATCGCCAAAATTAAAATAATTACTTTTTCATAGACCCAATCTTAATGTTCACAAGCAGAAATACGCAACAACCTCCGCAACACTTTAAGTAAATCATTTAGTACAAAAGAGAAATAGACTCCTAAGCGGCTTAGATATTGTGTGGTATGTATTTGATCAGATTGAACGCCCCAGCCAAAGTCAAACCATCTTTAGTACTTTTGCAGGTTAGTTACGAATTTAACAATATCAGCTATTTATATCGCTATTGGTGTGTTATTTAAATTTCTAGTGGTGTTTGTTTTAAGGAATATAGCATCTCGCTTTTCGACCTATCGTTCGCTCCTCACTCTTTATCTCTGGGATGTGAAGCGGCGCTAGCCAAATGCTACTATTCAAATTTAATTAAATTCTTTATGATAAATATTTTTTGGAGATTATCATGCACGGTCAGAAACAAACCCTAGAGATCCCATGGCATGAAACTCGTATCCTGAGTGGTGTTTTTTGTGGTCACATGATTTCGCGGATCTATTTTGGAAGACCACGAATTTCCTCACCAGAAGTTCTGTGAAGAATCGTGTGCGGATCTGAAACGTTTGCTCGATAACACCAATTCAAGCGCACGACTATGATCAGGCTTGGCATTGACACTGGTGGTACGTTCACCGATATGATTGCGTTATAAATTTAATGATCTAGGAAATCTAAATGGCGAAAGTAAAAGAAGCCTTTATTGAAATGGGAATTGTCTTTGTTGTAGGTGGGCTGATAGGAGCAGTACTAGCGGTTGTGTCTAATTTGTTCGTTAGCGGAGTACAGTTTTTTAGTGATCAACGGGACTCTAGCGATTTGTTTGTGTTGACATTTTCGGAATACTCGGTCTCCTTTTCCCCTTTGATTTTTCTGTGGGGGGCTGCTTTAGTTGTAATTTTTATTCGTACAGCTTTAGGCGTGGCAAAGTGGGCTGGCCCGGCGGATGCGATGTATGCCGCTCATCAAATTAAGGAGCCGCTGGATATAAAAAGAGGTTTAGCGTCTACACTGGCTGCTTTCACCTCCGCTAGCGGAGGGGCATCCGTGGGACAATACGGCCCGTTGGTTCATTTTGGTGCGACAATGGGGGTTTGGGTGAAGCGATTCTTGACAAGCAGACTATCCCATGACGTCTATCTAGGATGCGGAGTGGCAGCAGCCATTTCAGCCGGTTTTAACGCGCCGCTGGCAGGGGTAGTATTCGCCCACGAAGCCGTTTTAAGACATTTTTCCTTGAGAGCCATAGCTCCTATCGCCGTCGCTTCTGTCACGGCCAGTGCTTTGGGGACTAGTTGGTTTCCTAGTGCATCCGGATTTGACGTCGCTTTCGCGGTTCCCGAATTAACCCAATTGGTGCCTTTATTGATATTACTGGCACCGGTTTTGGCTGGGGTGGCGATTATCTTTATGCAATCTTTGAGATTCGGTGCTAGTTTGCCTCCCAGATTGAAAATTTCACCCATGGCGGCACCATTTATAGCTGCTACTGTTTGCGGTTTAGTCGGAATTTGGGTGCCGCAGATTCTAGGATTGGGTATAGGGAGCATGAATGAGATGATTGCCGGCCAATTTGCTATTGGTTTACTTGTAACCGTACTGGTTGCAAAAATTTTGATGACGTCGATGTGTATAGGCTTCGGTCTATTTGGTGGGGTGTTTTCTCCAGCTCTGTTTGTAGGGGTTGCAGCTGGGGCGTTAGCTGGTCAGGTTGCCCTTCTTTTTGGAGCTGCTGACGTGTCTAACGTGTTAGCGATTGCTTCTATGGCCGCGGTTAGTTCGGCCGTTATCGGAGCACCGGTTTCAGCGATCCTAATTATTTTGGAACTGACTCGTAGTTACGATTGCGCGGTGGCAGCGATGCTAGCGGTGATGATTTGCAGTCTTTTGACCCACCGATTGTTTGGACACTCGTTTTTTGACCGTCAGTTGTTGGATCGGAACATAGATTTGCAAAAAGGTCGCGAAGCTATCGCTTTAAGTCAACAAACGATGGGTGGATTAGCAAGTGCTGATTTCGTGTCGCTAAGGCCAGATGAGGGGGGAGAGGCTGCGGTACAAAAATTGAAAGAACGAGGGCATACAGAAGGTTATGTGATGGACGACGGCGGTATTTTCAAGGGCAAAATCTCGATTTATGATGCTTTAAAAGCGGGTTCCGATAGCGTCTCTAACGTACTGGAATCCGATCCTATTATCTTGTCTTCTGACGAATCTTTGACTAGCGCGATGGAGAAAGTCAGCCAATTTGTGGGTGAGAGTCTGCCCGTAATCGAAACCAGTGATAGTCGATTGTTGGGGACAGTTACCGAAGGTGATCTTTTCCAAGCCGTAATCGATGTCCAAAATGACGCGCGTAATATGGAAAGGTGATGCGTAAAATTTCAGAAACTAGCTATATATCGGTCTTCATCGGCTTTTTGGCGATCGGTTTGTGTCTCGTGAACTCTGTTAGCTGGGCCGATCCCTTTGAGGCGGGTTTGAAGGCGATGGAGCGAAAGCATTATGCGACCGCTATGAGAGCCTGGTTAAGTTTGGCGAAAGATGGAGTTCCCCAAGCGCAAAATAACATTGGACATCTGTATGAGCGGGGATACGGTGTTTCCCAAAACTATGGAGAGGCTATGAAGTGGTACAAGCTAGCTTCGGCGGAAGGGTTGGCTG
>CAZXQY010000049.1:0-19262 GCA_964642505.1 uncultured Gammaproteobacteria bacterium
CAGCGCGCCAGTGCCAGGTCCTATTTCAAAAATGTGATCTGATTCTGTTGGTTGAACTAAATCTATGATCCTGTCTACTGTACCTTCATCAGTTAAAAAATTTTGTCCGAATCGTTTTTTAGGGTTTAGAGAATCCATTACTTATATCTGTTTAGCTGATAATTAGGATTTAAAGCTAAAGAGATGGCGCAGTTGACGGCTTCTTTGAAGCTAGAATGATCGGCTTTGCCCGTGCCAGCTATATCGTAGGCCGTTCCATGATCGACTGATGTTCTAATGATGGGCAGGCCCAACGTGATGTTTACAGCGTTGCCAAAACTGATTGCTTTAAGCGGCGCTAGTCCTTGATCATGGTACATTGCTACAATCACGTCATATTTTTTACGTTCCGACCGAGAAAAGACCGAGTCCGCAGGAATTGGGCCGACAATGTCGATTCCTAAGTCGGCCAATTCTAGGATGGTTGGCGCTATTATCTGTTCATCCGTCGAGCCCAGATGTCCTCCATCGCCGGCGTGAGGGTTTAAGCCGCACACACAAATCTTAGGATCGGGCATTTTGAATAGTTCGTTAAAACTCGTTTTTACAGTGTTAACAATTGCTATTATTCGCTCCCTGGTAATAGCACGGGTAACAGATTCTATCGGTAAATGGGTGGTCAACAAAACCACTTTTAAGCTCTTAGAAGCTAACATCATTACGGGGGTTTTAACCGCCAAGGCTTCTGCTAAATATTCCGTGTGACCAGAGAATTTGATTCCGGCGTCGTTAATGACACCTTTATTGATTGGTCCCGTGACTAAGGCGCCTGTAATTCCTGCCGTTGTATGCCACAAAGCACTATTCAAACATTCTAAAATATATTCAGTGTTAGCGGGGTCTCTTTGGCCAGTTCTTGCCTGATGTTTATTGTGTATCGGAAAAATTTGTAAAATACCGGCTTTTGATGCGGTTACTTGCTCGATATCTTTTACTTCTTTTATTGCCACTTGGAGGTCAAGCTCTTTTATCTTATTCTCCATCAGACGAGGATCGGCGAAATGAATTAAGGCTGCCTCATTATCCTGAGTAGAGTTGGCAACCGCTATATCTGGACCGATTCCAGCAGGGTCACCAAGACTTATGGCGATTTTTGTAAATTGATCAGAGAGTGACACGGTACTCTACGTAAGCTTCATCTCTCAGCCGGCGAAGCCAGGACTCTCGGCGTTCTTCGATTTTTTGTTGTCGAATCGCTTGCCGCGCTTTTTGCCTTTTAATAATCTCAGTATCGTCATGCATTCTCTTGTCTAGGACCTGGAGAATATGAAATCCGAACTCTGATTCAAAAGGGGCACTAATCTCTCCGATCTTTGCGGCTAACATGACCTCTTCAAATTCAGGTACCATCTTACCTCTCTGAACCCAGCCTAAATCGCCTCCCTCTAACGCGGAGTTTCGATCGTCTGAATTTGTTCTCGCGAGCTCGGAAAAATCGGCTCCCGATTCCAGTCTTAGTCGAATCTGACCGATACGTCTAGATGCCCCTGACTTAGATAGTAGAGCGCTTTCTTTCAGTAGAATATGCCTCGTCTTAAACTGTTCAACCATTATTTTTTTCCCGCTTCTTTGATCGGCTAACTGAATAAGATGAAAGCCGCTGGAATTTGTTATGATGTTGCTGACTTCACCCACTTCCATTGTGCTTACCGAGTCTGCGAAAATAGACGGAATTTCAGTTCCCTTTCTCCACCCTAGATTTCCTCCTTCTAAAGCGTTTGTACCATCAGAAACGCTTATAGCAACTGACGAAAAATCGTCCCCATTTTCTATAGCTTTACGCGCTATTTCTATTTTCTCTTTCGCTTCTCGTAGCTCTTTATCAGTTGCATTTAACGGAATGGAAACAAGGATATGGCTCAATTTAAATTCTTCTTGGGAATCTCCGGTGTTTGATTCGTTTCTTAGATAGTGCTCGATTTCGCTCGGGGCTACTCTAATTCGTTTATCTATTTCGTTTTTTCTAAGTTTAGCTATCAAAATCTCCTGTCGAATTTGATCGCGAAAGTAATCAAGATCATATCCTTCCTCTGCTATAACCTTTAGAAAAGCATCTTTTGAGAGTTTGTTTTTGTTAGCTATATCGGCTAGCGCTCTAGCAAGTGACTGATCAGAAACCTCGACTCCGGATTCTATAGCGACAGCCAATTGGATTTTTTCAAAAATAAGTCTTTCTAAAACTTGGCGTTCCAGAACGGCGGCTGGAGGCATCCTGGTACCCTGCGTCCTAATTTGATCTCTAACCCGATTTATTTGTTCAGACAACTCGCTTTCAAGTATCACGTCTTCTTCGACTACAGCTAAAATTTTGTCTAGTTCCGCCTCCGCATAGCCCGGACAAAAGAAAAGCATTAATCCTGTAGCTACTGCTAGATAGATATTCTTAGAAATATTTGAATAATTTTTTGTGTTCATGCCGTTTAGAATAACTCACCTACTCCGTAATAAGTGAGAGTATAAAAGGATTTGGGACTAGCGCCTAGCCCATTTTTGTTACTCGAAGGGATCGGTGTAACCGGCAATGCCGCTACTGATGAACGATTCCGATCCACCTCTTCCAAATCCTCCCAATCCTCGGAAATGAATCTGCATGAAAATCGAATTGTCGTGTATTCCATCGGAATCTTTAAGGAATCGCCTGGCGACTAGTCTTGCGCCCCAACAACAGCTCTCATATTCTACTCCTCCAAATGTTTCTATAGATTCGTTTTGCTCTAGCGAGTAATTCCACCGACCTATCAGGGCTAGATTGTCTCGTATCGGAATGCGAGCCGACAGATCGGTTTGTCTGATATCTGGCTGGAAAATAGACTTTCCTCGTCGTTGTCGATATTTTAGGTTCAAGACAGTGTCGATATTTGGCTGGAATCTTATCGAAAGCCCTGATTGTTCTGCTCTTCCTTTGTCGGGGTCCCATCTTAATCTTCCTCGGACGGTTACCATATCCCATGGATTGGCTACCGTTTCTAACAGCAGTTCCGAAGTATTTTCTTTATCAATACTGCCTCCTGGCAGGGTTACTTTTCGATTCCGAAAATGATAAATTTGCCCGATATTAAATCGGAGTTTTTCCCGTCCATTTTGGTTGTCTAAAATACGGCTAGTGATAGCTGCCGTTACTTGATTAGCGTCCCCGACTCTCGCGTTTCCACCAAATCTATTAGACCTAAAAATATTTTGGAAAGTTGTGTCGTAGAGACCTGTACCGAAATTTGGAATATGGTCAAAATCTTGGTTAGGAACCAAAAGATAAAAAAGTCTAGGCTCAAGAGTTTGAAGGAAATTGCTGTTTCCTAACCTTACGGTTCTTTCGCTGAATAATGTCCCGTCTATACTGAGTTTGGGAATCGTATAAGATTCGTTATCGTCAAACTGTCGATTTGGATCATCTAGAAATAGCTGATTGTGTTGTATTTCGAATTTAGTTTGGATGTTTAAATAGGGTCGAATGTAATTGTGTTCAATTCGTGGTCTCAGGCTAACAATGTTGCCCGTCAAACTATTGCCTCGTTCATAATTTTGAAACACTCCATTTAAATTGAAGCTCAATTTGCCTATGTTTCCTACCTGACCTAAACCCGGTCCATTGAGATAATAATAGATAGACGGTAATTGTTTGTATGGTCCAAACTCAGGTGGAAGGGTTTCGTCTGCCGACTGGTAGTTGCGAAACTGCACATATATTGATTGCCTACTCGATAAGTATCTTAAATCCACAAATTGTTCTAAAAATCGTTGGCTAGTCGTGGCTATACTATTTCCAAAATCGGTGAAGAATTCGTCATCTGATACGCTATCGAAGTCGACTTTCAAGTAATATTTTCCGCCTTGCGCCCAATGTTCGTGATTTATACTAATAAGAGAACGAGTGTCTCCATTTTTTAAATCGTCGTCGGGAAGAATTTGGAAATTTGTTTCTCCTTCATAATTTTGGCCTAGATATCTGAGCTCGGTATCGAACAATACGCCACGCTTGGACATTAGCCTTGGTGCAATAGTGGCGTCTTTATTTGCTGCGATATTCCAATAGTAAGGTAATTGGGTGATGAAACCTGATTCAGTGGAATTTCCTATGCCCGGGGAAAGAAACCCAGATTTTCTCTCGTCGCTGATGGGAAAACTTACGAAAGGAAAATAAAAAACCGGCGTATCTTTTACGTAGAGGAACGCATGGGTAGCACTCCCTCGGTCGGTAACGTGGTTCAATTTTAGTGTGGATGCAGATAATCTCCATATTTCATCCTCAAAAGGACAGGTGCTATATTCGATATTTTCTAATTCTGTTTTTTGCGCTATACGGTCGTTAGTAATTTTATCCGCTCTACCTCTTCCCATTCCATTTTTGTTCCAAAATTTACCATTACTTAAAAGAGATACTCTATTCTCTAAATCATAAGTGGCGGTTTCGCCAGACCATAGAATTCCAGCGTCCCAGATATGCGTCCGTCCTTCGGCATTGAAAATTTTTCTTTTAGGATCGTAAGTGACTACCTCGGCTGCTATGCTTCTATCTCCTCTGATGACTTCAACTTCGCCGCTGAAATGGCTTAATCCGCCTTCTGTTAGTCGAGAGCTTTCAGCGCGTACTTCGATTTCCTTGGGGTCGCTATCTGGATTAGAGTATTTAGGTCTTAAAGGAAGGGATTGGGTTGCTGGACATAATCTCCATTGGTAGTTTGAGTCCCTTTCCCCCCATGAATCTTCCGACGCGTTAACGGCACCGGTTGAATTAAGCGAAATTATCGACGTAATCAGAGGCAAGGTTACGGCAGCTCTATTTAGCGCGCAGAAACTTCTTACAAACGGATGCTTATTATTGGGGTTTAACACTAAAACGCTCTCGAATCTTTTATCGCAAATTCTAACTATTAATAGATACCGAATATTATCTTTATTTTAATGGAATGTCGTTGTTGCATTGGGCTTGAGTCTTTCTTGAAGTATTTTCTCTAGTATTTTTAATTTTTCAGCACCGCTCCTTTCCAAGAAAACGGAGAGTTTTTCCTGTAGTGAGAGGTCATTTTTTTCGGCGATTTCATAAGCTACGGATATCGCAGAAGTTTTTAGCGTTTCGGGGAAGTAATTAGCTATATTACTCTGGGACTCTTCTTGACTTAAAAACTGGTAGAATTTGGGATCGGGTTCGGAGTCTAGATCTTTTTTTTCCTCAACTTGACCCACTATCAGTCCGTTAGCTTCGCTTTTGGGGTTTAAGATTTCTACTTTTTGTATACCTTCTACAAGGATAAGTAAAGTACCGTTTTCTCTTTTGTTCCATCCTGTGATTTCCGCCGTAGTGCCTATCGGACTTACCGAAGGCTCAGCTTGTCGTCTATCGAGCACCGGGGTTAAGACGAAAGGCTTTTGATTACGAAGGCAGCTTACGACCATATCTAGGTAACGGACTTCAAAAATTCTCAGGGGGAGCAGTTCACCAGGCAGAAGAACAATAGGTAATGGAAAGATCGCTAATCTCTTCATTTTCTGCCCGCCGATCCTAATTCATCAAGTAGTATTTTATGCATATTACCAACTGCGCCGTTACTCATTATAAGTACCTTGTCTCCCTTTTTAGCTTTACTAGCCACCAACAGTGCCATTTTTTTTGCGTCGCTCCAGATTCCAATGAATTTTTCCCTTGCAAAAATTGCTTCGGGATCCCAACCGAGGTTTTCTTCACTGTAGAAGCCTACTAGATCAGCATTTTTCAATGATGGACCAATCTTTTTTTTATGAAGACCCATTTTCATAGTATTAGAACGAGGCTCGACAATGGCTATTAGTTGTTGGTTATTTCTCAAAGTCCTTTTCAAGGAGTCAACGGTAACCCGAATTGCAGTTGGGTGATGAGCGAAGTCGTCGTAGACGGAAACTCCATCGACTTCTCCCCGGTACTCCAAGCGTCTTTTAACATTGCGGAAGGTTTTGGTTCCCAACAGGGCTCCCTCGGCGGACAGTCCTATGCTTTTGGCTACTAATAGGGCTGCCGCTAGGTTAGAGGCATTGTGTTTCCCGATGCCTATGCCACTACTTTTGAGAATGTTACCGTTGTCGTTAATTTTTATGGGACATTTGTTTGAACTCCGAAAAGAATATCTCAGGTCGGCTCGCTTGCTATTACCAAAACTCTTTATTGAAGACCAACAACCTTTCCTCAATAACTTATCGATAGAACGAGACGATTCGGGACGTATAATCAAGGCGGACGATGACATGGTCCTTATCATATGATGAAATTGCGTGACGATTTCGGAGAGATTCGCATAAATGTCTGCATGGTCATGCTCGAGATTGTTTATCACCAGAATATCGGGACGGTAGTGGATAAATTTAGAACGTTTATCAAAGAAGGCCGAATCATATTCGTCTCCTTCAACAACGAATAAATCACCGTCTCCAAGGGTCGCTGAGTATTCGAAATTACCCGGTATTCCACCTATTAGGAATCCTGGGCGATGGCCGTTTTCTGTTAGCATCCACGCTATCAGACTGGAAACAGTAGTTTTGCCATGAGTACCAGATACTACGATCCTTTTTCTATCCTTCAGTACTGTTTCTCCTAGCCAAGCGGGCCCAGAGGTAAAGCAAATTTTATCTTCCAGAATTTTTTCGATCACGGGATTTCCCCTGGACAGTGAATTGCCGACGATGACTAAATCGGTATCCTCCGGAATGGTATACTCTGAGTAGCCATAGGCGATTGGGATTTTCAATTTCTCTATCTGGGTGTTCATTGGTGGGTAAATCGGACTTCTGTCGCTTCCGGTGACCGCGTAGCCAAGTTCTGTTGCCAAGCGAGCAATCCCGGCCATGAAAGTCCCACCTATACCTAAAATGTGAATATTCACCTTTCTGTCAAAGCCTTAATATGATCAAGAAATTGTCTGCTTTACGCTACTGTCGGCTAGGGTAACTAGCCTATTAATTAAAAAGGCATATATTAGCGCGAGAATACTAGCCTGAAATCGATGTACACCGAGCGAAAGTCTTAATATATTCGCAAGGATCGACAGATTCCAGAAAAAAATGGTTAGTCGAAGTAACAGGGGCGCGGTCGGAAAAATCGCAAAAATGGTTACAACGGCTAAGCCTATGATAAGTCCGACTCCCATTATTGCTGTTAAGGTCTGGGTTATTCGATTTCGATATCCGAAGAATAATAATAATCCCGTTGTTATAACAATTAGCGAGAGCGATTCTACAATAGCTGCCTTTAGCCCGTTGAGTGCTACGCTAGTCAAAAAGGCTAAAATTGCCACTAATGAGAGGAGGAAATTGGAGGCAGGTAAAATCTGAGGCCCTTGCCTCAGGAGGCATATTTGCCAAAAGGCATTTAGTAGGCTATTGATTGTTTGAGAACTCCCTTAAATAGCCTAGAAACTAGTTATTTCCATAGCGTTTAAGTACATAGTTTGTCAAAATATTCTTGAATTCTAACGCGATGTTGTCTCCTCTAAGTGTTTTGAATTTCTTGCCATCGACAAATACAGGGGCCGAAGGTGATTCGCCGGTGCCAGGGAGACTTATACCTATATCAGCGTGCTTACTTTCCCCAGGCCCGTTTACGACGCAACCCATTACCGCTAAAGTCATATCTTCTACGCCAGGATATTTTCGCCGCCAAGCTGGCATTTCTTTTCGAATGTGTTTTTGTATCTCACCGGCGAGACTTTGAAATACCGTGCTTGTTGTTCTGCCACAACCAGGACAAGCTGTTACCAATGGCGAGAACGACCGGATAGCCATAGTCTGAAGGAGCTCCTGGGCCACAATTACTTCCCGGGCACGATCGCCCCCTGGTTCTGGGGTCAGTGACACTCGGATCGTATCCCCAATACCTTGTTGCAGAAGTATTCCTATGGAGACGGCAGAGGCGACTATTCCTTTTGAGCCTAGCCCAGCCTCGGTAAGGCCTAAGTGCAAAGCATATTCGCACTGCTCTCCCAGTCGAGAGTAAATCGCTATCAAATCTTGCACTTCGCTTACTTTGCAGGAGACAATAATTTGATTTTTACTTAGTCCGATTTCTTCCGCTTTTTTTGCGCTACTCAAAGCGGAAAAAATAAGAGCGTCATGTGTCACTTCTCTCGAAGTCTTCGGATTCGACAGAGAAGCATTTTCATCCATCATCTTCGCTATTAGAGCAGGGTCCAGGCTGCCCCAGTTTACACCTATTCTTACCGGTTTTTTATACTGTATGGCCGTTTCTATCATCGAGCCAAATTGGGCGTCTTTTTTTCTTCCGAACCCGACATTACCAGGATTAATTCGGTACTTTGCCAAAGACTCGGCACAGTCAGGATATTTTTTCAGGAGTTCGTGGCCGTTGTAGTGGAAGTCCCCGACGATTGGCACAGTACAACCAGTCGATGCTAATAAATTTCTAATTTTAGATACCTGTTTGGCAGATTCATCGTTATTTACCGTTATCCGTACTAGCTCCGAACCCGCTGCAGATAACGATTGTATTTGTTTGGCCGTTGCTACCGCGTCAGCCGTGTCGGTATTCGTCATTGATTGGACAACCACAGGTGAATCGCCACCGATCTCTATGTTGCCGACAAACACTGAGGAAGATTTTCTTCTTGATTTCTGAAAATTTGAATTCATATCTGTAACTCTTTCTAGTCTTCCTCCGACTATTTTACACCACTGTCCCAGCACTTTCTATTGCATTACGTTTGGGTATCTTTAGAATAAGATGATGCTACTGTCGGTATTCTAGATTATCGATAATTAACTAAACGTTGTAGGTTGTTCAATAAAAAGTCTTATTTTGGCTGTAGTTTGTCACTATTGGTTAGACTTCTAAAGAAGGAAAATCTGAGTAGATGAAAAAAATAAATAAACCCGAAAGTGAGTGGCGTGAAATTCTTGACGATGAAGTGTTTAGTGTTTGTCGGCAGAAGGGTACGGAAAGACCGTTTTCCGGTAAGTACTGCAATAATAAAGAGAGTGGGATCTATTATTGTATATGCTGTGATGCTCCTTTGTTCAGCTCTGAGCACAAGTATGAATCAGGATCAGGTTGGCCCAGTTTTTGGACAGTATTGGATGACGCTGGAGTAGATAACGTACCGGACTCATCTCATGGCATGTCGAGAACCGAAGCGGTTTGTAGCTCTTGCGATTCACACTTGGGTCACGTTTTCGAGGATGGCCCGAAACCTACCGGGCTCCGTTTTTGTATAAACTCGATTTCTCTTGGGTTTAAAAAGAAGGATTGAACAACCGTTTTAAGGCTACCTTTTGTTTATGCCCGGGGGAGGGTGACGCCTTTTTGGCCTTGGTATTTTCCTTTTCTATCGGCGTACGAAATTGAACATGATTCGTTCGCTTGAAGAAAGATCACTTGAGCAACACCCTCGTTTGCGTAAATTTTCGCCGGAAGCGGAGTGGTGTTGGAAAACTCTAAAGTTATATGGCCTTCCCATTCGGGCTCCAATGGGGTTACGTTCACTATGATACCGCAACGGGCGTAGGTAGATTTACCAAGACAAATAGTTAGTACATCTCTAGGAATGCGAAAATATTCCACAGTTCTAGCTAACGCGAAAGAGTTTGGCGGAATAATGCAGACATCGTTTTCTACATCTATAAAATTGTTCTCATCAAACTCCTTAGGATCGACTATTGACGAGTTAATGTTTGTGAATATCTTGAACTCTTTTGCGCAGCGGATATCGTAGCCGTAGCTTGAGGTTCCAAAGGATATAACTTTTTGCCCCAGGCTTTCTCTAATTTGGCCTTCTTCAAATGGCTCGATCATCTTGTGCATCTTAGCCATTCCTCGTATCCAATCGTCTGATTTTATACTCATGTTAAAATCCGATCGTTACGTATTCTGTACAACTATTTTCGGAAACTTAGCGCTATGGTCTCGAGCCTTTAAAGACAGTTTGGCCGTGATTTTCCGTCCTATTTCTTGGTATTCGAGAGACACTGCCGAGTCTGGTTGGATCGCTGTGGTCGGATGGCCGTTGTCCACGTCTTCCCGAATTTTTTTGTCTAACGGTAGCCGCCCAAGAAGGTCTATCCCATATTGTTTCGACATAATTTCACCACCGTCGGAGCCGAAGATATGCTCAACATGTCCACATTCACTACATTTGTACAAGCTCATGTTTTCTACTATCCCTAGTACCGATACATTTACCTTTTCAAACATTTTTAACGCCTTTTTAGCGTCAAGCAAGGCAATGTCTTGGGGAGTAGTCACGATTATGGAGCCGCTGACTGGTATTCGTTGGCACAAGGTTAGTTGGATATCTCCAGTGCCAGGTGGTAGATCAACTAGCAAGTAGTCTAAGTCGCTCCAAGCGGTCTCGTTAAGTAACTGCTCTAGTGCCCCGGTGACCATCGGACCTCGCCAAATCATTGGCGTGTCTTCTTCTACTAAATTACCAATGGATATAGTTTGGATATCGTAGCTGATAATGGGCTCCATTTTTTTTCCATCTTTACTTTCTGGTTTTCCTTGGCTACCGAGCATCCTTGTCTGGCTAGGCCCATAAATATCTGCATCCAATACACCCACGCTAGCACCTTCTCTTTGGAGGGCTATTGCAAGATTAGCGGTAGTGGTAGATTTGCCAACTCCTCCCTTACCGGAGGCTATGGCAATCACGTTTTTGACTTCTTTTAACGTTTTCGTCCCTTTTTGAACGGATCGAGCCAATATTTTGGAATTTACGTTGACCTCAATTTTAAAACTCGAAAATTCTTTTAAGTGCTCCTTTACACGGAGTTCTACCGTCGATGCGTATTCTAGTACTGGAAACCCAAATTCGAGATCGATGGAGAGGACATCTTCTTCAAAACTTATATTTTTTAAGATCCCAGAATCCACTATATTATCGTCTACGTAAGGCTCTTTTAGTGATTTAAGAGATTTTGTAATTTTTTCTTCTATGTTTTCCATTTGATTGATTTGTCTGAATAATAGGGGAGATGTTTTAGCAGGGTATTGTTAATAGTACAATAGCATATCATCGAACAAGTTATATACCGGATGTCGATTAGTTGGCAAATTTACCGAAGATTTATAATCGGGATAGTTTTACGTAATGGAACAAAGAAAAATTTTAGTGACAAGCGCTTTGCCGTATGCGAATGGACCCATACACATAGGACATCTGGTGGAATATATCCAGACGGATATCTGGGTCAGATTCCAGAAAATGGGTGGTCACGAATGCTATTACATCTGTGCTAGTGACGCCCACGGAACTCCCATTATGTTGAGAGCCGAGGAAGAAAAAATACCCGCTGAAGAGCTTATCAAAGCTGTAAGCGCAGATCAGCAGAAAGATTTTTCTGATTTCGCGATCCAATTTGATAATTTTCACACCACCCATTCGAAAGAAAACAAGGAAATAGTTGAACGGATATATGAGTCGTTGGTGGATAACGGTCACATAAAAAGCCGGATGGTAGAACAGTTTTATGATCCGGTGAAAAACATGTTTTTGCCTGACCGTTTCATTCGCGGTACGTGCCCCTCTTGTAGAGCAGAGGACCAGTACGGCGATAGTTGTGAAAAATGTGGAGCCACCTACTCTCCGCTAGACTTAATCGATCCTAAATCTTCTTTAACTTCCGTTCAGCCCGAGATTAGGGAATCAAATCATCTCTTTTTTACTCTGGGGTCGTTTACTGATGTTTTAAAGCGTTGGATGGTTGAAAATCAATTACATGCTAATGTAAAAAACAAATTAGAGGAATGGTTCGATGTAGGTTTGAAAGATTGGGATATTTCCAGAGATGAACCATATTTCGGTTTTGAGATACCAGATCAGCCAGGTAAATATTTTTATGTTTGGCTAGATGCACCGATTGGTTACCTAGGGAGCTTGAAAAATTTTTGCGACAAAAATGAAATGGATTTCGAATCTTTAACCAGAGAACCTCAGGCCGCGGAGATGTATCACTTCGTTGGTAAGGATATAATGTATTTTCATACCTTATTTTGGCCGGCACTCTTGAGCGCTTCCGGTTTCAATCTTCCTAAAAGTGTATTTGTTCACGGATTTTTAACAATAAATGGACAAAAAATGTCAAAATCTCGAGGTACTTTCATAACAGCGAAAAAATATCTTGAGCACTTGGATCCCGAACATCTAAGATATTATTTTGCGGCAAAAATAGGAGCTGCCATTGAAGATATTGATCTAAATTTTAAGGACTATACTTATAGAGTGAACGCAGATTTGGTGGGTAAGTTTGTCAACATTGGGAGCAGATGCGCAGGCTTTATAGAAAAGAATTTTGATCGACGGCTTAGTTTGAAGTTAGAAAATCCCGAGCTATTAGATATCTTCCAAGAGGCCTGTGGCAGTGTGACCGGACATTATGAAAAGAGAGAATACCGAAAGGCTGTTCGTGTCATTATGACCCTTGCAGACGAAGCGAATAAATACATAGATTCTAGAAAGCCCTGGAATATTGCAAAAATGAATCCTAACGATCCTTTGTTGCAGGAAATAGCTACACAAGGGTTGATTTTATTTAGGATACTAGCAATATATTTGAAGCCTGTTTTACCTAGATTAGTAGAGAAGGTCGAGCATTTTTTTGAAGAGCCGGCCTTTTCTTTTTTAGGAGTTTCGGAAGTGCCTCTGGGTAGGACGATTAAAAAATTTAGTAGACTAACTACTAGAATTAAAGAAGAAGATACAGAAAAATTGCTAATCACTGATTCTGAAGGAAGAGGAATGTCTATGGAAGACGAAAAAAATGATCGAGAGGGCCACATTACGCTTGATGATTTCTTAAAATTAGATTTAAGAATAGCTACTGTGGTGGGAGCTAAGCAAGTCGAGGGATCGCATAAACTCCTAGAACTCCAATTAGAATTGGGAGATGGAAGCAGAACAGTTTTTGCCGGGATCAAGAATTCCTATGATCCTTCTGAACTCTTGGGCAAGAAGGTTGTTTGCGTCGCGAACCTGAAGCCAAGAAAAATGCGTTTCGGATTGTCTGAGGGAATGGTTCTCGCGGCTTCCGACGACGAGAGTGACGATATTTTTCTGGTAAGTCCTGATGGAGATGCGCAAGCCGGTATGAGTGTTAAATAGAATATTTTATAATAAAGTGGTATCAACAAATTGAAAAACAAATCTTTTCTACGTTCTGAAATTCTTAAAATACTGCCCAACACGCAGTGTAAGCAATGCGGCCAGGCGACTTGTGCAGATTTTGCCGAAGTTTTGATCAAGCGAAATGGGTCTATAAATGACTGTCCTCCTGGTGGAGAAGAGGTTCGTATTAAACTAGCCCAGATCTTGGATAGACAGCTGGATCCTTCTCATAAATTACATAAAAAAAGTATTCCTATGGTTGCCCATGTCGATGAGAATAATTGCATCGGTTGCGCGAAATGCCTCGATGCTTGTCCAATGGATTCTATTATCGGGACGAAAACTCGAATCCATACAATAGTTACCGATTGGTGTACCGGTTGCAAGCTTTGTGGATTAGTTTGTCCGACAGATTGCATCACCTTTCTGGTGAGGTCGTCCGAAAAGCGAAAACTATTCAAGGAAGAAGCGGCCCAACGTTTTTTTAATAAGCAAATTCGGGTAGAAAAATTGAGAAAGATTGAAGAGAAATCCTCGGTGTTTATAAATGTCGATGATCGTTCTAAAAAAGAGTTAGTAAAAACTCTAGTCGATACGATTTAACCAAGCTGGATTTCAATGACTTTGAATAAAAAGAATCGCCAAGAATTTTTCAATCGGCTTTTGAAAGATAATCCGAGACCGACAACAGAGTTAGTTTATAGTAGTGATTATCAACTTTTGATCAGTGTGATTCTTTCTGCTCAAGCTACGGACGTTAGCGTTAACAAGGCTACCCAAAAGTTATATGAAATTGCTCCAGATGCTCTTTCGATGTCAAATCTTTCTGTAGACGAGATCAGCTCTTACATAAATACGATTGGTCTTTATAAAAATAAGGCTAAATATGTTAAGGAGACTAGTAAAAAACTGATTTCTCTTCACAACGGTGTGGTTCCAAGGGAGCGTTCGTTGCTCGAGGCGCTGCCAGGTGTTGGGAGAAAAACTGCAAATGTCATTTTAAATACGGCTTTTGGCGAAAAAACGATTGCGGTAGACACGCATATATTTCGGGTCGCGAATAGAACGACATTGGCACCTGGCAAGAATCCGTTGGAAGTAGAGCGCCTATTGAATCGCAGCACGCCAAAAGAATTCAAAAAAAACGCCCACCATTGGCTGCTTCTACATGGACGTTACGTTTGCAGAGCTAAGGCACCCACTTGTGGCGCCTGCCTTGTCTCCGATCTCTGTGGATGGACGGACAGACAACTTTATTCTCAGGTAAGATAGACTAATCTTTAAGTTGGCCCAAGTTGAATTAAAAAAATGCGAAAAATTCTTGAAAAAATAAATAAGAACAAAGCTCGTATACTGATGAGCGCAGCTATATTATTAGTGTTTTTGGCTCATGCATTCGGAGAGCTACAACTAGACCTTGTTAATAGATTAGAGAATCTAACTTACGATCTAAGGGTGCGGATGACGATGACGAAAACGAAGGATGATTCTGTCGTCATTATAGATATAGATGAAAAAAGTTTGACGGCGGAAGGGAGGTGGCCTTGGCCTAGGGATAAAGTAGCCCGTTTAGTAGAAAACGCGTTTGAACGTTATAACGCCGTTTTGCTGGGTTTTGACGTTGTTTTTGCGGAACCAGATAAAAGCTCTGGTTTAAGTGTTTTAGAAAGTCTAGCGGAAACTAGGTTTAAGGAAGTACCAACTTTTTCCGATAAGTTATCGGAATTGCGCAGTAGCCTTGATTATGATGCAGTTCTTGCTGATACCTTAAGTAAATACCCGGTAGTCTTAGGGCTTCACTTTAATATAGAGGAAAACGTTTCTAAGGCTGAGCTGATAGGAGAACTTCCTCGAGCGATAATGAGAGTCGAAGACTTGGATAACAGCGGTGACTTGTTATTAAAGGCTAATGCCTATAGTTCCAATTTGCCGAAAATAAATCGTGCTGCACTGGGAGCCGGACACTTTTCTCAACAGCCGGATATTGATGGCGTCGTTAGGCGCCAGCCTGCATTGATTAACTATGCCGGAGAAATTTACCCCTCATTGGCTTTGGAAATGGTGCGTAACGCACTAGGGGGTGGCGAAATAATTCCAGTGTTCGAAGACTCTGGGAGTGGAGGCTATCGTTCTTTGGAATGGCTAGATATCGGAGGAGCAGCGAGGGTACCAGTAGATCATTTGGGTAGGATAGTCGTGCCGTTTAGAGGACGGGAGGGTAGTTATGATTATGTATCCGCTACGGATGTAATACAGGGAGAATTAGACCAAGCGAAACTTGAAAATAAGATAGCGTTGATAGGCACCACGGCCCCTGGTTTATTTGATATGCGGGCGACTCCAGTTTCCGAAGTATTCCCGGGTGTTGAAGTGCATGCAAATTTGATAGCGGGCATGTTGAAAGGCTCTACCTTTAGAAAGCCCGAATATGTGAGAGGGTATGAAGTTTTGGTCCTTTTTATAAGTGGCTGCATTATGATAGCTGCCGGCACCTTTCTTAGCCCGTTTCATACGAGCCTTTTCGGTTTATTGATGGTCGGTAATATCCTTAGCCTGGCGTATTTAGGCTGGTCTGAAGGCCTTATTTTGCCTGTAGCGTCCGGTCTTCTTATGGTTATATCTATGTTTACACTGCATATGTCGTACGGATATTTTGTCGAGACCCGAGGGAAAAAGCTTCTGACTGGTCTATTCGGACAATATGTCCCTCCTGAATTAGTTGAGGAAATGTCTGCATCACCAGACGATTATAGTTTAAACGCGGAGAGTAAAGAGTTGACCGTTTTGTTCAGCGACGTTCGAGAATTTACGAGTATTTCTGAGAATCTTTCCCCGAGGGATTTAGCAGAACTAATGAACGATTATTTGACTCCTATGACGGCAGTGATACATCACGCTAAAGGTACCATAGATAAGTATATGGGTGATGCGATCATGGCTTTCTGGGGAGCCCCTCTAGAAGATGAAGCACACGCGAAAAATGCATTATTAGCTGCGGTGTCTATGTTGGAAGAATTGAAGACAGTAAATAGCAAATTCCAAGCTAAAGGTTGGCCAGCCATTGAGATAGGGATAGGAGTACACACAGGAATAATGAATGTCGGAAATATGGGTTCCGAATTTAGAATGGCGTACACTGTTCTAGGAGATAACGTGAACCTCGGCTCTCGAATAGAGGGTTTAACGAAAGTTTATGGCGTTGAATTAGTTTGCAGCGAGGAAACTGTGAAGCTCGTTCCTGAGTTCGTCTATCGGGAGATTGATAGAGTACGGGTAAAAGGGAAGGAAATGCCGGTTACTATTTTTGAACCAATCTGTCTTGAAAAAAAATTGACTAAGATTGAGAAGGACGAACTAAAACTTAATTCTGAGGCTCTTGGATATTACCGAAAACAACAGTGGAAACTTGCCGCAGAAGGTTTCCATCGACTGCAGGATTGCTCTGATAAACCGTTTCGTTATTCCATATACTTGCATCGAATCGAATATTTTTCAGCCAATCCTCCTTCCTCTGATTGGGACGGGGTCTTTGCCCATGTAACGAAATGAAAAGAAGAGAAATATAAGAGGAAACGTTTAGCGTTCCAAGTGCTTGAGTTTTCCAGCCTTGTCTTTCCATTCGTCTGCTTCTTCCATCGGATCTTTCATTTCGTTTATCACTGGCCAATTGAGGGCTAATTCCGCATTAAGCTCTAGGAACTGTTGTTCGTTGTCGGTCAGGTCGTCCTCTGATTTAATAGCTTCGACAGGGCATTCGGGCTCACATAAGGTGCAATCGATGCATTCATCAGGATCAATTACGAGCATATTAGGACCCTCGTGGAAGCAATCGACCGGGCATACCTCCACGCAGTCGGTATGCTTACATTTTATACAATTTTCAACTACTACGAATGTCATACTTAAGTTTTCTACTTTACTGGTTGGCCGATATTATATCCTTAATGAATAAATATCCCAAGTTTTCGTTCTCATAAAAGTTTCTTTCTAAGAGACGTTAAAATAGAAATGGCTTCGTCTTTCGAAAGAGCACTCATATTCAAATTTTCGATCGTTGAGATGATTTGTTTTTCTGCTATTTGACGTCGTGTAGGATCTGTCAAGGGATGGTTGGAATCAGCTCCGTCCTCTAATTCTTTTAGTATTTTTCTGGCGGTTGTTATTACTTCGTCGGGCACTCCTGCTCGTCGAGCAACTGCCAAACCAAAACTTTTATTTGTGGCGCCTTCACTCACTTCGTGTAGGAAGGTTATATCTTCGTCTCGTTCAATAGCGTCTAAACGGACGTTAGAAATGGCTGGGAACTCTTTGGGTAAATTTGTCAGTTCAAAATAGTGAGTCGCGAACAAGCAGAAGCATTTATTTTCAGTGGCAAGATGTTGAGCTGTCGAGGTTGCGAGGGCGAGTCCGTCATATGTGCTCGTCCCTCTTCCAATTTCGTCAATAATCACTAGGCTTTTAGAACCGGCATTATGCAAAATATTCGCGGTCTCTCTCATTTCAACCATAAACGTACTTTCGCCGGCGGTTATATCATCTGATGCGCCTATTCTTGAAAAAATAGAGTCTATCGGACCGATAGTTGCGGCGTGTGCTGGTACAAAAGAACCGATGTGGGCCATCAAAACTATGATTGCGTTCTGTCGCATATAGGTAGATTTTCCTCCCATGTTTGGTCCAGTGATAAGAAGGATTTTTCTCTTGTCGCTTAATTCCAAATCGTTGGCTACGAAGGGGGTTTCACTGCGCAGTTCAATTGTTGGGTGCCTACCATTATTTATTTTTAGCATTTCTTGAGAGGTAAATTGCGGTTTAACCCAGTTCAAAGTAACTGCCAGGTCGGCTAAATTCGCGAGTACATCAATCAATCCGACTAGTCTCGCCGTTTTCATCATATCTTCAGAATGCGCATCCATTGAACGAACCGTAGAGTTGAAGACTTGCTTTTCAAATTCGATAACATCTCTAGAAGATTTCAGAACTTTCATCTCGTGATTTTTGAGTTCTGCGGTCGTAAATCTTTCGACAGCCTTTAGTGTTTGAATTCGTTGATAATGAGAAGGGGGGGTAAAGGGCTTGCTTCTAGTGCATTCTAGATAGTATCCGTGTACCCGGTTGAATCCAATTTTCAGGCCATGATAGCCAGTTTCAGTTCGTTCTCGACTTTCTAGATTAGCTAGGAATCGGTTGGATTCGTCGGCTAGGTTACGTAAACTATCTAGTTGGGCATCGTACCCTGCCGCTATTACACCTCCCTCATCAATGCTATTTTTAGGGTCATCTAGGATCGCAGCATTAAGCACAGTGCGGATTTCTGAGAAGTCTTCAATTTGCGTCGATAGCACGCGCAATCGATCGCTAGAGCTATCACGTAGCAACCTCTTAAGCTCAGGTAGAATGGTCAGCGTCTCTCGGAGTTTCAGTAAATCTCTTGGTTTTACTCTAGATAGCGAAATTCGCGTCACAATTCTTTCCAAATCGCATAGTCGGGCTAGTTTGGATCGCAGATTTGAAAAGATGTTCGTCGCTATAAAGTCTTCTACTAAATCGAGTCGATAGTTCAACGTTCGGCGCTCTTTTTTAGGATTTGAAAGCCATCTTCGTAGAAGTCTTTTTCCTATTGGCGTTTTAGTTTTATCTAGGACTGCCAGAAGGGTATGTGTATTATTCTGAGAGAGCGATTCGGTTAATTCCAAATTTCGGCGAGTAAAATTATCCAGTATTAGGTCTTTTTCTAGGTCGCAGACTTGGAACACAGATATATTTCTGAGTTCACCACCGTTTGTGTGAACGCAGTAAGTCAGTACTGCTCCAGCGGCCACGAAAACAGGATCTGAGTAGTCTATCGGAGAAAGAGGCAACTCGGTACTCTTCAAATGTTGATCTAAAATTGACTGAGTGTGAGAGACGCTGAAACGGTCCCGAGCTAAAATTTGGATTTTCGACGCCCATTTGTTTGGAATCAGATCTGCATTTCCCTCGCATACAACGATTTCAGTGGGTTCTAGGCGATCAAGTTCCCTTTCAAGTTCAGTTTCTGAATTCAGCCTAAATCCCTCAAAGCGAGATGCGTTGATATCTATTGAAGCAATCCCAAAATCAGTTTATTTACTGGCGTATACTGCAATTACCAAAGTATCAGAC
>CAZXQY010000050.1:0-18983 GCA_964642505.1 uncultured Gammaproteobacteria bacterium
AAATATTTTTACAGAACCGTTAGCAGAATAGTCTGCGAGGTTGCCAGCGTTTTGAGGTACTTGATATTCATTTCCCCAGATGAAAATAGTTGGAGCTTTTTTTCCAGCGAATCGAGCTACATATTCCCATTCAGCTTCGGTCGGCAATCTGTAGCCCAAAGAAGACTCGTTAACTCCAATTATTTCCAGACCGTTTGTTTTGTAAAACGGATCAAATCCTTCTCGTAGGCTCAGCCAGTTACAAAAAGTTATTGCTTCCTCCCAGCTAACGGAACGAACGGGGTAGTTGTTAGAAATGACCGTTTTTGTCGCAGTTTTCCGTTCGGCTTGAAAAGTGGCGTAGTCAGCCTGAGAAACCTCGAGGTTCCCAAAATAAATAGCTCGACTAAAGGCTACCCGCCGTAGGTGTTCATTAGCTCGTTGCCCTTTCTGCTCCCTAGGCGCGCCTATCGTCATTTTTTCTGGCTGAAATCTTGTCATGGTCATGCCGATCGAGTTAGTTATTTGAGGTCGGCTCTGAGAAATGCGGTAATCGTGCAGCGTGATTAATTTTGAATGGTGTTTATGACTCTCGCCTGCCCGCAGGGTTATTTTTTTAGTGTCTTTAAGATACCCTTTCGCGGAAAGAGAAATCTTATGTTGTTTTGCAAGTAGGCTAATCTTGAGCGGGGTAAGACCTAACGATTCTTCCCCTATAAAAACTTCGGCTATTGGGGTGGAGTTCAGCTCTAGCTGTCCGAAGACAGGCTTTAAATCGAATGAAACTTCAGTGTCAGACTTCGATAGAATTTTAGTCTGCCCTTGGTGCCCTTCTGCTTCGTACCGAATTTCTGTGTCGAAGTCTGAATTTACGAAAATGGTAGAAGACGTGCCTTGCTGTACACCACCAACAAATAGTTGCCCGTCCGTCGGCAATAAGGTCGCATTTATTTCCCGCTGCTTTCTATTAAGATTATAGTTTCGAGTGATTATTTTTGGCTTTTTGCTTGTGTCAATTTCTTCTTCTATCGAACTATAACCGTCCTTTTCGTTTCTTAAGTGTTTTAGCCCAGCTGTTCCTTCGCCCTGCCAGGGGCTAGCACCTACCAACAAATTATCGATGAAAACCTGGGCGTTCGAGGGAGTTGTTCTTATATCATATTTGGCCGATTTGGGGGTTACTTCCAGCCTGATAAGGGGAGGTGGTGTGCCTGGTTTGATCGAAAGAGTTGTATCTTTGGCCGTATGATAATCCGAGTAGAGGGAAAGTTTATAATCTCCTGGCTTTAGTTTCAGGGTGGGGGTTTTTTCCGTTGATAGCAACAGGTCATCAATCAACCAATTAGGGTTCGTTAAATCGGTAGTTGTCTCGATCGACACATTAACCTCCGAATATCGCGGACGGAAGATAATTTTTTTTTCAATTTGATCCGACGAAATCATTCTTTTTTCGTCGACATATCCGATAGCCGAAACGACAACCATCGTTTCTCCTAGAGGTAACAGGATTCGGTTTCCCAAGCTAATAGAGATTCCACCAAGGGATTTGATAGAGTAATTCACGATCGTGTTTGGTTTTACTACTACTTGAAACGAATTGATAAAAGCGTACGCAAAAATGCCTATCAAAAAGAAAGCGAGGATACTTAGGATAGTCCCAATAAATCGTTTCGTTCTGAGACGCTTTGCTTCCGATAAAGTCTCTTCAAATTCGTTTGCCACAAACTATCCTTTTCGCTTTGATCAAATCAGTTGCAGGCACTTCTAGTGTTAATAAGCTCGTTTTGTGCCCTGGGCAAGCTGCATGAACGATGTACTTCCCCGGTCTCAATTGAATAGTTTTCTCGATAGTGGGTTCTACGAAACCCACGCCTTTCACTTCTATTCTTGTTTTCCCATCTGAATTGATCACAACATCCCGAGGCCGTAGCACTTCATCCATAATCAAAGCAACTTCTGAGCGCAAACTAGAAAGTGAAGCGCTGTGCATCTCTATCGATGAAGATTCTTTCAGTATATCCTTCGCGTAATTGGAAACATTAGCGTCCGTTAGTCGTAGTGGCGTTTCTTTAAGCTGCAACAAGATGTTTGTATATTGAATGATTTTTGAAGCAAGTTCTTTCCCTTCTATTAGATTCTTGTTGCCAGGTGTTAATTGGATTGCTTTATTAAAATAAGAGAACGCGTCTAGCCAGTTGTCGACAGCAGCTTTTCTGTCAGCTTTTTCTTTCCAATTCATTGCTAGTTCTATTTTCTTCTTTTCTTCTATCTCTAGCTTAATCGAGTCTAAGTTGTTTTTTTTCGGAAAGATTTTCTGCGCCGCATCTATGTTTCTTAATGCTGTTGAGAAGTTTCCTTTATCTAAATTTTTTCGGGCCTCTAACACAAGGTCGTCATGATTTTTTTGGGCTATAATAGATGATAGTCGGGTCATATTGTTTTCTAGATTCTCATTAGAATGCCCTAGTTCTTTAATTTTCTTTAAGGCGGCAAGCGCTACAGAGTAGTTTTTTTCTACTTCAGCGGTTTCAGCGATCTGGAATTGTCTAAAAAGCACTTCAACTACTGGTGCTAAGTCGTTCCACTTCACTAATCGGTTGTCGAATGGCGCTAATAGTAGAGCGCTATCTAAATTACGCCGGAATTTTTGATTATCTTTCTCTAAGAAGGATTCGTTGATTCTGTTGAGGTGCTTATCAAAAGTGGAGTCAAATTTATTTATTAAAGCGTCTGCCTGTTCCATTGTAGATTGCAGGTTCGTCGTATCTGGTGGTTCTTTAAGTGTTTCTTGTCTAACGACCATATTATTAAACCGAGAAAGCAAATCATCTGCCTCTTTTGAGAATATGTTCTCTGCTCCGTTCAGGGTGCCGCTATTAGCAATTGTTTCCAATTGTGGTTTTAGGTGTTTTTGGAAAGAAATAATTAGTGAGTCGATTGATATCGAGCTTTGGTTTGACACCGCCTCATTTTTTTTTGGTTTTTTTCTTTCGCTCAGAACGGATGCTTGCCTGTCGTGATACGGAGTTTTTGTAGAAACTAAAAAAAATGATACTAGGCATAGGACTAAGACGAAGGAAATAGAAACAGCTAATAATCGCTTAAGATTGTTTTTTTTAGAAGCCGCTGCTATCAGTACGTCATCATTTCTTCCAGCGCCATTATTTTTCATCGCCGGGCTAATCAGAGACTTATATCAGGAGTTTTGTCGAGTCGGTATAGATCCAAAAGAAAATCTCTCCAGAGGGTGTACTGTTCAGAGGCGTTGCCTTTTAGCTCGAGAGTTCGTTCTTCCATCTTGATGACTCGGGGCGCTAGATCAATATTCAAAGATCTACCTAGTTCGTTCATACTTGCAGCGTGCATTTTTGCGTCAGCTGAGTCACTCATTCCACTTCCCACTGCCGCTACTCCGGCTGCCGCTAACAAGGTTCCCCCTAACGCTTGTCCCCCACCACTATAAGGATCGGATGTAGCAACTAGTGCGATTCCTCCGACCAAAGCGGCGGCCCCCAGTATTTTTTTCCCAATTCCCTTTGCTTTCGCTTTTCGGGCAGCCTTATTTTCAAAGTAAGATTCCCTTTGCCAGAGTCGGTATTCGTCCCACATTTGTCTTGAGAAATTATTATAATCTTTCTGTAAGTCATCTATAAATAATTTGTCTCTTACTCTTAGTTCTTTAGTTCTCGTCAGCATCATGTCTTCATCTGCCGGAGCAGATGTAAGGTGAGTAATACCTTTTTTCGAAGTTTCTAAGAAAGGAGAAAAATATTCCGGAGAAAAACTTTCTGCGAACCGGAGCTCTTCGACGGTGTTCATGCTAGCTATTTGACTTTCGGAAAGTCTTTTGATTATTTTGGAAATATCCTGAGCAATATCGTTAAATATTGGTTGGTAAAGGTCATAGTCCGATTTGTTTCTAGGATTATTCAACTCGTATTCTTTGACTTGGTGGCGATAGACCTTGTTTCTAACAAGGACTTCACCGCTTATCGCCGTGACGGTTATAGATAATTCGATATTTTCTCCATTTGATCGACGAATTTTCCCACTTACATATAAGTTTCCAGTTGCATTCTTGTCTGGTACAACTCGCACCGATCTGAAAGTATGAGTATCGTTTAACGCATCTCTCATTTTCACGGCAAATCTGTTTCCTTCGGCCCTACGTAATTCCGGCCAAATGCCTTCTTTAGCATATTCGTCGGTATCTTCTGGTAGATTAGGATCAAGAGGTAATACTAGAATTGATAAGTCTATTTTCTTATTTTTTTGGGGAAGGTTCTGCTGAACGGGGGCATTTTTCTGGTTCGCATTTGGTCCGACCGAGTACGAGTTTTTTGAATTAGAATAACCGCCAGTGGTCGAAACACAGCCGGTTATCAGGCCAAAGCCCACGAGAGCTGCAAAAACAAGCAACACCTGGTAGGTGGATCTTAGAAAAATGGAACTCATCATAATTCCTCGTATTTTTTCAGTAACTCTTTTCTCACTGCCGGGTCTGTTTCTATTTCGGCTTTAGCCTTAATTTGTTCCTTAAGGATTCGCAAATTATCACTCGATTCCAGCTGTTCGTGTTGCTTCCCGTTCGGGTCGGGAGGTGCCGTTAAATTGATTTTTATAGAGGAATCGAAACCATCTGAGAGGGATGTGTCCGAAATTTGATTACCGTCCTTAGAAAAAGCTACCGACTTTTCATCATTTTCGATCGTGTTGGACGATATACTGGTCTGCCCGTCAACACGAGCAGAAGCGGAACTTTGGCCAGATTTCCGATTAAGGGTGTCTGTTAATTTATTTTTTTGATCTGGATTCCCATCGTTTGCCGTTTTTAGATTATCAGAATCGGTAGCTGAATTTTCTTCATTTTTTGTGGTGCACTTTTCAATTCGCGATACCTCAGAGGAGAATCGGTTTCCAACCACACTTATTTTTTCATCTCTTGTCAGCGGCCCGAAGTCGTAGGGCTGTTTAGAGGGATCACTACAATCAACAGAAGTCGACATTTGGGCGCTGGGTTGAAGAAAAGTACCAAGAGAAGACAAGGCAATTATAATCATCACCGCCGAACGTGACATTGATATGTGTTTGCATGATTGAGTCAAACCAAATCCGATTGTTTCTTCTGTGGTCACTTTGGCGTAACACCGTTTAGTTGCTTTAACTATAAACTGAATAATGGCTACTACTTGGCCAATTTGCAAGTTCCGATTTGTCTGGCTTGAAAGGGCAACTGTTTCTGCTTAGTCGAAATCTTTTTCGGGCATATGATACTGTAAAATTTAGTCATCTTCTTAAAATGCTGTTTGAGTTATCATACTTGTTATAAAGAAGTATTAAACGCAAATCAATGGATCTATCATGTCGGTTTTTAGTTTTAAATTTAGCAAATTCGCGCTCCTAATAATGAAGCAAAAGGTAGAATTGTGGTATTGATATTTGGTGCGACACTTGGCTTGGCGTCTGTATTCTTTGGGGCTTTTGTAGAACACGGTCTCAACGAAAATATTACAAGCTACCAGATAGATGCTTTGGAAACAGCAATACGTTATAACCAGGTTAATGCAGTTTTAATTAGCGCGGTGGGATTAGCCTTGTTAAATGGAGGCAAGTTGGCGAGGATTCGTATTATCCGGTGGAGTGCCACTTTTCTCATAATTGGAACCATACTATTTTGTTTTGGTATATATCTAGCGGTTTTTCTGGAAAGCTCCAACCTTTCAAAAATTACTCCCATCGGAGGTTTAGCTATCATGGTAGCTTGGGTTTTATTATTGATAGGTGGGATTGTTGGAAGGAGACCGTAGTGAATGACAGATGGATTCTTATTTCGATCGCAATTTTTCTTTTGACAGTAGTGTTTTTATCAGGGCCTATTATGAGTGATGTCGAAAAGCCCCATTACGAGGTGATTAATTCAGACTCCAATATAGAGATTAGGAGTTATGGACCTATGAATGTGGCCGAAGTAGAAGTGTATGGAGAACGAGAAGACGCAATTAGTGATGGATTTCGTCTGATCGCTGATTATATTTTCGGGCAGAATGAGGAAAATAAAAAAATTGCTATGACAGCACCGGTTCAGCAGCAGTCTGTTGGAAAAAAATGGAATGTGAATTTCGTAATGCCCTCCGAATATACGATAGAAGCTCTGCCAAGGCCGCAAGCCGATCGAATAATTTTAAGGCAAGTTCCAGCGAAAAATTTTGTTGTTATTAGGTTTTCTGGGCGAGGTTCAAAAAGAAATTTGAGTCGACACGAAAAAATATTGAAGGAATATATAATTTCCAGAAAAATTCAAGTGTTTGGATCAGTCAAGTACGCGTTTTACAATCCTCCTTGGACATTGCCTTTTATGAGACGGAATGAACTAATGATTGAAATTAAAGAGTGAAAGATAGGCATTTTAATTAAGAGACTACTTTATTTCTTTCCACCATTCATCGAATAGCACCGGTTTTTTCGTGGTAACAAGTTGTCCTAGACGTGGTGTGATTAAATTTACTCCTTTGTCCCTAGCTATAGCAGTTATTTCGATCCCTGGGTCATACCAGTTATGTAAGGAAAGGTTAAACATGGCCCAGTGAATCGGAACTAAATATTCCCCCTTTAACTCTTTAAAGCCCAGGACGACTTCCTCTGGCATATTGTGGACGGATCTTCATCGTGCGTTATATTGCCCACTATCCATGAAAACAATATCGAAGGGACCATGTTTTTGACCGATTTCTCGGTAATGACTGTGGTAGCCAGAATCACCGCTAAAGTAAACAGACCGAGTCGGACTTTTTATAACCCATGATGCCCAAAGAGTTTTCATGGGAGATATCGGGCCTAGACGGCCAGAGTAATGTTGGGCTGGGATGGCAGTAAATACTAGGCTGCCTGTCTTTTCGGTTTGCCACCAGTCGAGTTCAATAATCTTGTGCGGATCAATACCCCAATGTTGCAAGTGAGATCCCACCCCGAGAGGTACGACAAATCGTACATCCTGTTCAACGAAATGTTTGATCGTCTCCATGTCCAGATGATCGTAGTGATCATGTGATATCAGGATATAGTCGATTACGGGTAGCTTCGCTAATGGGATTGCTGGTGATTGGAATCTTTTGACCAGGAAACTCACGGGAGAGGCAGACTTGGAGAAAACAGGGTCAATAAGTACGACTTTTCCGTTAATGGAAAGCAATATGGTGGAATGGCCCAACCAAATAAATTTGATATTTTTTTGCCTGTCTTGGAATTCTTTTAGATTAGAGTTGGTAATTTCTGGTAGATGTTTTTCTGGTCTGCTTTGCATTTTATTGAAAAGAAAATTGGGTCTTTTCTTTCCAAAAGGATCTGACCATAAGCTCAAGCCATCACCCATCGTTTTGAGTATACCACTACTCTAATTAACAGAAATTCGATCCTCTAAATGATAATTCGGAGATAATTTGATGGTATCGAGGCTGCTGCCAGAGGGGGGGTTGCCAAATTGTTCACAACCTAAAAGACTAATCAAAAGTAAAATGCCGGGTAAGGATACAAACGATATTAGCCAAATTCGCGATCGTGTTTTCATTAGTGGTCTAATACTCCCTTTATTTTTTGTTGAAAATATTGCGATCAACGGCATATAAGTTAGAGCTCTATCTCGAGAATAATTTCTACTGGGGTTCCTGTTTTGCTAGAGTCGCCAGAGGAATTTTAAGTGCATTATTTTGGCTATCTCCTATTGTTTTTAGCGCCGATGAGAACGACAGATCAATTGCCAGGTCGATAGCTTTGTCCACATCTTGTATGAGTGGGAAACAAGGGGTTATTTGTAATAAGTCTTGAAGGTTGAGTGTGAGCAAAGGGCGTACTAAGATCCAATCATGTTTGTCGTTTCTTGCTATCCAATTAACTTCTTCAAGAGTATTTAGTGAAGTAACTAGCACGTTATAGCTAAATCGATCTAAAGTAGTAGTTAACTGTCTTTCGTTAATAGTCTCGCCAACGATACTATGAGAATGCAGAGTGCTTAAAATTCTGTATTGACAGTAAAGAAGATCAATCATTTTATTGTGTGCATTTTCTTTATCTTGGTTCCTATTTAGTGATCCTAAACACCGAGTAATCTCGGCGCCTAATAGAACGATAATCCATGACAGGTATACCCACACGAAAAAAATTGGAATAACTGCAAAAGCGCCATAGACGATTTGCTGAGATGGAAAAGACGCTATAAAAAAAGTGACTAGGTTTTTCGCTGTTTCGAAGAACAGTGCCGAAATTAACCCTCCAACGATTGCGTGACGAAAAACTATTGGTCGATTGGGGATAAGATAAAAAAGCAAAGAAAAAGCCAGTGTCGAAAGCCCAAAAGGGAGGATTGTAAGAATGATGCCGTCAACCATGGGAGCATTTGATTGCGACTCAGAAACTACTAGTGACACGAGGTACGAAGAAACGAAAATGCCAAGGCCTATTAATAAAGGGCCTAAGGTTAGAATCGACCAGTAAAGAAGAAGGCGTGTGACTAAAGGGCGTTTTCTTCGCACTTTCCAGATAGTATTAAAGCTAGACTCAATCGTTCCCATAAGAGACAGAGCGGTAGCTATTAGAAGCGCTAATCCCAAGGTTCTTAATCCAGTCGCGTTTTCCGAAAACATTAATAAATGGTTCCGCAGCTGATCGCCGATTTCTGGTATCAAGGTTTCAAAAAAAAGATCGATGATGCTCATTTTCCAGGCGCTAAATGTCGGAAACGAGCTGAACGTAAATTCCACGACAGTCAGTAGTGGAACGAGAGCTAATAAAGATGTAAAGGCGAGGGATGCCGCGATAAGAGTGCATCTGTCGATGAGAAAATTTGAATACAAATCAACCAAAAAAAACTTAAGTTGAGACGCTGTATGAAAGGCGAAAGATCGACTATCGGAAGGATTGTTCTTCGTTTCACCAGATTTCATGATAGAGAGAACTTATAGGTATAGTACGCTATGCTAATAATCATAGTGATAATTCCCCAAATAGTCAGCCAATTTTGCGCACCTTTTCTTCCTAAGAAAATAAACGAGATTCCGATTAAAAGCGTTATAAACACAGTGGTGTCAACGATCAACTGGGAAGCATGCTCTTTTTGTTCTAAGTGTTCTTGTTCGGTTCTATAACGCATTTTGATAAAACAGGCGCTGGAAATTTACGGACTTTTTTTTGTTCAGTCCGGATCATTTTACCCGGGAGACCTACTTTTACTCACTAGTGCCAGAAGGTATTTAAATGTTACAAAAGATGTGTCGGTGCGGGTAACAATTATCAGTGGACTTAGCTATTTCTATAATTAATAGCAGTTTCGCTTCCAATGTCACCGCGAACTCTAGTATGCATCATCAGACGTTCAGACTCCGGATCATGGGGGCGAGCTCGATGTAGTAAACACCTGTTATCCCATACCACAAGATCACCAGGAGACCATTGGTGTTGCCAGACTTGGGGAGGGGTTACAATTTGCTCATTTAAAAAAACCAGTAAATTTTCAGATTCTACATTTTCCATTCCTAAAATATCGCAAGCATGTCTGCCAGCATACAACGCCGGTCGGCCGGTTTCAGGGTGAATTTTTACAAGTGGGTACACAGGAGACTCTCCCTCATAGAAGCCGTAAGCCGCACCGACATCAACTATGTGTCCGATTTTTGCCTGCGATCGAAAATAATTATGAGAAGCCTTTAAGCTAGCAATCTTTTTTTTCATCGAATCATCTAAGCCGTCGTAAGCAGCTCTAGCATCTGCCCATTCTGTCTGGCCACCTTGAGAGGGTATTATTCGTGCGGAAAGGACAGAAGCCTTGGCCGCTCTCGGCATGTAGGAACTGTCAGTGTGCCAAATTTCATTACCTTTGAGCAATTTCACCTGCTCTTCATCATCCTTCATAAGTTTACCGTTTGAAGACTTATTGCTGAGCGGAATGGTTTCCATGTTTTCGACAATCATTTCGATTTCGCCAAATCGTCTAGCAAAATCGACTTGTTGTTGGGAGTTTAGACCTTGAGATGGAAAAATCAGTAGGGCGTATTCTAAAAATGATTCTTTAATTAGCGACCATGTTCCTGAATTTAGCTGAGTTAGGTCGATGCCAGTTATCGTTGCGCCTAGAGTCGCTTTTGTCGGTTTGATTTCTATAGCCATTAGTTTGTTCTACCACAAAATGAATTCGATTGCTTTTCCTAATATTTGAAAGCTCGTTTTTGTCTATGCGAAACGCTTTAAGCGCGTTGGCTTAGGCGCTTCTCATAAATAGGGTTACTCGTATATCAAATTATTGCAATTTACTGAATTTGGCAAGTGAAGGTTCGGCCTGACCAGGCAGAGTTCATTATTTCTTTTTCTCTAAAAAAAACCATCCATATATTCCTAATGCAATAGACATCGATCCTGCTACCAAATAAGGCACATTAGTACCAATATGCTCCAGAACTAACCCAGTCCATAAGTGAGATATCACTGCACCAAAACCCATTATGGCGCCTAGCAATGTTTGTCCAGTGGCTCGCAAATTTTCAGGAACTTCTTGCTCTACATATAATTGCATGCCGATAATGAGGCCTACGACTACGACACCGTGGAGGAGTTGAATTCCGAATATCCATGAAAGATTCGGGGCTAGAGCTGTAACTAACCAACGTAGTCCATCACACGAAATCCCCAGCGCTATTAATCCGCGAGCTCCTATTCGACGTAATCCAGAGCCTGAGAAATAAATAAGGGGTATCTCTAGCATTAGCATAGGAATCCATAAACGACTTATAGTTTCGATGTCTCCGCCTTTCTCCACCACAAACACTGGGAAAAGTACGATAGGGCCTGATAGGAGACCGAAAGCCAAAAAGGCCAAAACAAGTAGTTTCAAATAGGCTTTTTTAGATAGGATTTTATTGATATCGTCCCTTTTTGCTCGTATCGACAAAGATTGAGATGGAGGTACCCAAAGCAAGAACATCCCGGCAAAAAGACATAGTGTTGCAGCTACAGGAAATATTGACCTAAGACTCAATCTACTTTCCGTTTCCGGATTATGATCTGCCCACGTCAGAATCTCAGGAAATAGAACTATCATCATTAAATAGCCGAGAGAGCCCCAAACCCGTACGTGTCCAAAACGATCGGCTCCAGCCTTACCTAGCACGGCAAATGATAGAGATGATGATACGGACATAGCTGGAGCAGCGAATGCAGACAGGAAAGCCATGCAGAATAATAAGTGAAGAAAATTGGATGCTGTGGAAACCAGCAGATAACCTACAGATGAACCGACCGCAAGAATGAAAAGAGTGGCTCGTCGTCGCCCGCTCCGATCAGCCCATTGTCCCCAGAGAGGAGCGGCAATAATCCCTATCAGTGGGTGTATGGCCATAGTCAGGCCGAGCTGAGTGCCAGTCAGGCCAACATTCTCTTGAAAGTACAAGGTTTGGTAAGGAAATATTACTCCAAGTCCCGCCATATAGAAGAACCAGAAAAGTGATATTGGAATATGACCAGGAGGCATCGATTTAAATAATTTGTCGAGAAAATGAGTGCTTTGCTTAAGTGTGCATCATTGGATGTTAAATAGTGTTTTGCCTAATCAGTCGTATTGCTTCTAAGAAAACTACTAGATTATCGGTTCATAATATCTGGGAAAGACCAAAGTATAGAGTTTGTATTGCTGCAAGCGAAGTCTAAATTGTTTTTATTCGAAAGACTAATTGTTAAGGTGGCGTATTGAATCGGATGTATAAAATATTGGTTCACGATAATAACCAAACGGACATTGATTTCGTTAAGAAAATTTGGCGGCTACTGTTTTTTATTACCCAGTAAATTAAAATTCTGTTAATGGTTATTTCCGATTTACCAAATAGGATAAAAGAATACTCGACATAGGGCGCACTACATCGTGAGCTATTCAAGAAGATGCGATTGTGGACGCTCGGCAAGTGAGTATCGCGTCAGTTGCTATGCTGGTCGAAAAGATAGTATAAAAAGAAATCCGATGAGTGTAGTCTAAATGGAAAGGGTTAAGAAACGGAGTCTGAAATGGGTCTTCTAGTAAATGGTGTTTGGAAAACGGATTGGTACGACACTAAAAGCTCTGCTGGAGAATTTGTACGAGAAGATTCTCCTTTCAGGAATTGGATTGGCGAGAATGTAGAATTTGAAGTTGAGCCTGATCGATATCATTTATACATCTCTCTGGCATGTCCTTGGGCTCACAGGGCGCTAATCTTCAGAAAAATAAAGGGGCTCGAAGATATTATAAACGTCTCCATAGTAAAGGCAGAAATGTTAGACAATGGCTGGTGTGTCGACGACGATTTAAGCCGAAAATTGAATTATGATATCAGTCCATTGAAGGGAATCGAATATCTGCGAGACGTCTACTTGGCAGCAAAACGTGATTATACAGGTCGGGTAACGGTTCCTATTTTGTGGGATAAAAAGACTGACTGTATTGTGAACAATGAATCGTCCGACATCATAAGGATGTTGAACAGTTCGTTTCAGAAATATTCTTCGTCTAGGCTTGATTTTTATCCTGTTCAACATCGAGACGAAATAGATAAATTAAATTCGATGATATATAACGACGTAAACAATGGCGTATACCGCGCTGGGTTTGCGACGTCTCAACAGGCCTATCAAAAGGCCTGTTTTAAAATTTTCGAGTGCCTCGATCTTTTAGAAAAAAGATTGGCAACACAACGTTACGTGGTAGGTAATAATGTAACTGAAGCAGATTGGCGCTTATTCACTACACTGATTAGATTTGATGTGGTCTATTACTCGCATTTCAAAACTAATCTGAAACGAATAGAAGATTACCCTAATCTATCGAATTATGTGAGAGATCTATACCAATATAAAGGTATCGCTGAAACGGTGAATTTCGATCATATTAAAACGCATTATTTCTATAGTCACCACAACATCAATCCGACTCGTGTAATACCAATCGGACCGGAAATAGATTTTAATAGGCCTCACAATAGAAAAGAAATCGGGTCGCTTTGAATAGGTCCTTGAGGGCAAAATGGCCAAGCCAAAAAGCGACGGATGGTCAGGATGTAAAAATCAACCGGAACATTGTTGGGAGGGATTTGGCAGGTTTTGATCCATTCTTGATGCTGGATGAAATGTATTCGGACGATCCTGACGACTACATTGGAGGTTTCCCGGAACACCCTCATAGGGGGTTTCAAACCGTAACCTATATGTTGTCCGGCAAAATGCACCATAGAGATCATTTAGGTAATGAAGGTGTGCTCGAGCCTGGTGATGTACAGTGGATGACCGCAGGTCACGGTGTGCTACATTCAGAAATGCCTATCCAGCATCGTGGGCGACTTCATGGCTTTCAGATTTGGCTAAACTTGTCAGCTAAAGAAAAAATGATTGATCCTAATTATCAGGAGATACCAAGTAAGGAAATACCGGTCGTCGAATTTGGCAAGAAGAGTTATCTAAAAATTATTGCTGGTTCCTATAATCAAAATAATCATTGCGTTTGTGGTCCAATATCAGGAGTTACAGTTGAGCCGGAAATTTTTGATGTTTCTATAGAAAGCGGTGATTCATTAAGTTTACCGACAGAAAGGTCTAAAAATGTTTTGATTTACGTGTTTGAAGGACTCATTAAAATTGAGGAAAAATTCATAGCGAACAGAGAACTGGGTGTCCTTGGGCAAGGAGATCATGTTCGTATAGATTCCGATATGGCATCGAGATTATTATTCTTGTCGGGAATTCCGTTAAAGGAACCGATTGCTAGTTACGGTCCTTTTGTTATGAATACCCCTGAAGAGATTGATCAAGCAATTCGGGATTTCCGAACCGGGAGTTTCCCAGTGCTAAAAAATTGAAATATACCCCTACTTTTTAGGTGGTGTTTACGCTGTAAGATTACATTGGGGAGGTGCTTATGCTCCGCTTTCGGTATTACGGGTGGCCATTGGTCGGGGTTGGGTTCCTTTTCTATGGGTTGGGTATAGCACCGGCTTATTACAGTTGGGGATTCTTTGCACCCGAAATCATAGATGATTTGGGGATCACTCGGCAGGACGTTGGAGAGGTTTTTGGAACCTTCGCTCTTACCTTATCGTTAGTTAGCTTAGTGTCAGCTACAGCGATACATCGATGGGGGTTGCGGCTGACAGTTGCAGTCGGAGCTTTAGTCGCAGCCGCAGGTTGGTATTTTGTTGGCAGGGCAGAATCTCTCACCGATCTCTATATCAGCTACGCTCTGTTAGGCGGCATTGGTTTGGGTCTTTCAACTCTGCTACCTGCTCAGACGTTATCAGTATATTGGTTCAAACGATATCGAGCGCGGGCTACCGCTATAATTTTTTTCGGAGCGGCTCTGTTCGGTGCTTTGATAACTCCCATTGACGCTATTATTTTGGAACAATCCGGTTGGCGACTAGCATGGATCTACATAGCGGCAACTTCCCTATTAGTGGCAATAATAGCTGCGATATTTGTGCGCAATCGTCCAGAGGATGTTGGGCAATATATCGATGGGGATGCCGTACCGCAAAAACAATCACTGGACTTAAACAATAGGGATTTTCGGTCTACAGAAAAATATTTTACACTAAGACAAGCTATATTAACGCCTCAGTTCTTGGTCGCGACGCTCGCCGATATCGCGAATGCGGTTCCGTGGCGAATCGTTACTGCTCATGGCCGGCTTCACATGGAAAATCTAGGTTTTGCACCAACTGTAGCGGCAGCGATTTTAGGTGTTCGAGTTGGTATGAGTGGTTTTGGCCGTCTATCTGGGGCGCTTAGTGATTTTGTCCGGCCTACACGTGTGATGGCACTGGCGTTAATGTTAACAACGCTTGGTGTAGGGGGGTTTTGGTTTGTTGAGACAACTGGTGCCGCGTACCTTTGCGTTGTGCTGATGGGGATTGGGTACGGTGCGGCTTTTACGACGATACCTGTCGTATTCGGAAATTATTTTGGCAGGGATGCCTTTGCAGGAACTGCTGGATTGCGTGTTGCGGGCACTGGGATAGTTGGGTTCTTTGGTGTTAGTTGGGCTGGTGCCGTGGCTGATAAAACCGGGTCATATGGTTCAGTGCTGATAGTTCTAGCTATTTTTTGCGCGATTGCGTCGCTCTTAATCTTTATGGTCAAGTCGCCAATTGCACACGACGGGTCTGGGCACTAGGAGCGCTATCTAGAAAAAAGCGAAATTCCTTTTCTTTGAAGTATTAAGGATGTGCTTTTTTGGACGAATCATTACTATTTCAGATTGTCTACTTTGACGTCTTTTACTCCAAAGAATATTATCGTTGCTACGATCATAAGATTGAAGGTATTGGCAGCAATGCCCGTGGCAAAGCCATAGTAGTAGTTGCCAACGGATGCGTATATTCTTCCAGCAATTTCCGGGCCTAAAGCCATTCCAATAGCACCAAACAGGACAACTAGTCCAATCCTGAAGCCAAGCCTTTCGGTTGGGAGATGTTCTCGTAAAATAACCGGATAACAAGGAAGGATACCGCCGAAACCGATGCCGAAGACTATTCCACCTAAGTACAACATTGTCATTCCATCAGAAGCGGCAATTCCAATCAGGCCGATAGCTTGCGTAGAAGATGCCAAAAAAAGTGTCTTAAGTCCTCCTAATCGATCACAAATAAATCCCCATATAATTCTAGCGGCGACTGAAGAGGTCATCAGAATAGATAATAAAATAGCGCCCTCTTCTAAATGGAAACCCTTAGTGTCAACGTAATTAGGAAGGTGGACCATTGGCATCGACATGGCAACACAACAGCCGACTACAGCTACACTGAGGAGCCCCACAAAAAGGGGAGGCGAAAAAACGAGTGTTTTTACTTTGCCTTGTGCTTTTTCTGTCGGGGATTCTTGCATGGCTTGCGATGGTTTTTTGGCTCGAAGAATTATGCACAAGGGTGGCATAGTTAACAGCGCTACCAGCGCGAAGATTCGATAACTAGAAGAAAATCCGTAGTCTGTAACCCACCAATACAAGATTGGAGGCCATATCGCGCCTCCCAAGGCATTACCAGCACCCACTACGGCCGAGGCTACGCCGCGTCGGGCATTAAACCAAAGCATGGTGTTTGAAAGTAGGGGTGCTACTAGCGCCGCATTACCTAAAGCCCCTAGTAGAAGACCATAGATAATAACAATCGTTTGAAAATGATTTGTGGTCGAGACCAAATATGAACCTGAGACGATGGCTAATGTACCGAACAAGGCCGGCCCAAAGGGGCCTTTTCTATCAGAGAACCACCCCATAAAAATCCCCCCTAGCCCCATTCCTAGCATAGCAGCTCCGTAAGGTAACGAGGCTGATTTTATAGTAATGTCCAGTGTTGCCGCCTGAGGAACGATGGCTACCCCTACGAGGTAGAAAATTCCTGATCCTATTGTGGCTAATGCTAGGGAGGCGAAGGCCACCACCCAAGCGTAGGCAGAGTCCACTTGATATGTCTTAGTACTCATAGAGATCGTTTCATTAAATTGTTAAAGGGAGAGGGGTGCAAGAAAATTTATAAGGATATTATACCACGATGATAAAGTCGGTGTTTTTGCGCGTCTCGTACTCACGCATAAACGTAACCATCGGTCATCTTATTTCTCCAAACTAAATTCTTGGTAGCCATTTGACGCAACGGCGTTAAGTTTTTCAAAGTATTGCTGTCCACCTAAGTGGACCAGGAATTGTTTACGCTTTCCTTCGATATTGGCGCCAGAGTACCAGGAATCGGTGTCTTTAAATAACGTGTAGCCGACAATTTCGTCTATTTCAGTACTCCAGGCATTTTCCGATTCCGAGGTCGGAGTAATAGAAGAAAAGTTATTATCTGACAAAAATTCAATGCAATCTGCAATCCAGTTTGCTTGTAGCTCAGAGCCCAGTGGGATATTAAAAAGTACTGAAGGTGACTGAGGTCCTTGCACCATAAATAGGTTAGGGAACCCACTTATCGCTAGTCCTAAATAAGTTCTAAATTGTTTTCGCCAATGTTTGGTGAGGTTAATTCCATCAAGACCCTTCGGGTTAAGCTTCGTCAACGCACCGGTAATCGCGTCATATCCGGTCGCGAGCACTAACATATCTAGCGGGTGTTCTGCTTTCTGTGTGATTACTGAATTAGATGTGAAAATCGATATTGGATCAGCTCGTAAATCCACCAAAGTTACATTTTGTCGATTGTAGGTTTCAAAATACCCGTCATCTATAATTTGCCTTTTAGTACCAATAATATAATCTGGTATTAGTTTTTTGGAAATCGAAGGGTCTGTGACTATTTCCCGTATTTTGTCCCGAATAAAGTCGGTTAAAAAATCATTGGCGGTCTTGTTGGTAAGATGATCGTGGTAACTAAGAAATAACATCTGCAGTCCGCCGTCTTGCCAGAATTTCTCGTAAACCTTTTGACGTTTTTCCGGTGTGTCATCAAGAGCAGATTTTGCCGGCAACTCATAGGGCATACCGAAAGGTGATTTTTTCATTTTGTCGCAGTAAGCAGCCCACTCCTTGCGTACTTCTTTTATATAGGACTCACTAAGCGGCTTGTTGCCTGCTGGAATACTGTATTGAGGTGTCCTCTGGAATACTGTTAAATGCTCCGCGGTTTTTGCGATAATAGGTATGATTTGAATGCCGGACGACCCGGTTCCGATGACGCCGACACGTTTGCTAGCAAATGAAACATTTTGATTTGGCCAAAGGCCAGTGTGATAGCATTCTCCAGAAAACTGTTCGATTCCCGAAAATTTTGGCTTATTCGGTACAGAAAGCGTGCCCATCGCGCAAACAATAAACTTGGTACAGATCTGCGTTTGATTGTGGGTCTCCATAACCCACCATTTGTTTTTGTTGTCGAAAGCAGTGGATCTAATCCAAGTGTTAAGTTGAATGTCACAACGAAGATTAAATTTGTCGACAACGTACTCAAGATAAGCAAGGACGTCTGTCTGGCCAGGTTGACGCTCCCACCATTTCCATTCGTTGACGAGTTCATCGGAGAACGTGTACGCGTAAAATGGAGCTCTCGGGAAGTCGACTCTTGCGCCTGGATATCGATTCCACCACCAGGTGCCACCAATGCCGGGCGCGCCATCAAAGACACTAACGGATAATCCCTTTTTGCGCAGGCAGTATAGTGAGTAGAGTCCACTAAAACCGGCCCCTATGATTGCTACATCTAGAAGAGTATGATTAGAAGATTGGCGTTTTTTTTTTAATCCGGGATTATTCAATGATCGTATTCCCATTTGAAAAATAGTTTGTTTTTTAAGTCGATGTTACATTTCTAATTTGATTTTGATCCCGTATCGGTGAGCAAGATTTCTTTTTTCGAGATCGGGGCCCATTGCTTCGCCATCCTTAACGTTTTCGTTACTTAAAGAATCAGTCGCTTCTTTCCTTAGAATGACGAGAATGTCAGTGTCATCGAATACAGCGAAAGGAAATTCATGCCAAGTACCTAAATGCATCATAAATCCCACTGAGCCATCAAAAAGGAAGGCTTTCGCTAGATCAAGATCAGGTAGCTCCTCATTATTCGGCGGGGCAAATAAAGCAATAAAAGGTTTAGAACCGAGTGAAATAAATGTCTGAGTATGTTTTGAGTGGCGCTCCATCCAGATGGCTTCATATGGGCGTTTTTTAACCGTACAAACGGGCATTTCAGTTTGTTCATCAGACACAAAATTTCCAACCCTTCGGACTTCCACGGCTCCGTCATAACTGATTATCGGTAAGGGTTCTATATCGGTGTTTCGCCCAAGCATCACTCCATAGGGTTCGACTGTATCTGTGGTTGGACTTTCTACCTTAATAATTTTCGTTTTTAAAGCAGATGTTGTTTTCATGATCTATTTCTATTTTCCGCTATTTTGATTTTGCTGGTTAATATTAGACTCTGAGTAGACTATAAACAAGATAATAGTTGATACTGTATGAGGAGCTTAAATTAGGAATAAATGTAAATATCTCTGCCAGCAGTGAGACG
>CAZXQY010000051.1:0-18680 GCA_964642505.1 uncultured Gammaproteobacteria bacterium
TCGCAGCCTGTCTTATGAGTTTCTAGTTAGAGACGCTCTAAGGGCGATCCCTGATCGGCTAACCAGTGATTTTGAAACTCTTGTTGTTAGGATTGTAGACACTGAAGAGTCGCGAGATTTTAATAACCGTTTCCGTGGTATAAACCGAGCCACTAATGTTCTTGCTTTTCCAAATGGAGGTTCTCTTTTCTCGCTTCCAGGACATCTGGGAGATCTCTTAATTTGCGCGCCCTTAATTCTGTCTGAAGCGGAAGCCTCTGAAGTTACGCCAGCTAATCACTTAACCCACTTAGTGGCTCACGGGATTTTGCATTTACTGGGTTTCGATCATAATAACGAAATCAATGGCTCTATTATGGAGGATATGGAGATAGCTATTTTAAATCAGATTGGAATTCCCAATCCGTATCGCGAACAAAAAAGATTCCGAAGTTGAACGGCGTTCCGCAATACTATTGGATCAACTTACTAAAAAGCTACATTCGATGTTGAAGAAAACTTTAAAGAGAATACTAGGGGGGCTGAATTTTCTTATGAAGCTCGTCAAGAAAAAAGAATCGAGGGATCGACTCGTAGCTTATTTGCACGATGCCGAGTACAGGAATATCGTGGACGCTGATACAGTCAGGATGATGGAGGGAGCCCTATTGGTATCCGAAATGCAAGTGAGAGACATTATGGTTCCGAGATCGGAAGCGGTTTTTATTGAAGCTGGTGGTAGCGCCCATGATTTCCTTAGTAAGGCAATCGATTCTGGTCATTCTAGATTTCCAGTATTCGATGATAGAAGAGAAAGTATAATTGGCATACTGCTTGCAAAGGATCTTCTTGGCAATCCGGCCTCAGAGGGAAAAGCAAATCTTAAAGACATGCTACGGCCTCCAGTCTTTGTACCCGAGAGTAAGAGGTTAAATATCTTACTGAGAGAATTTAAAGCCAACCGCCAACATCTTGCGGTTGTAGTGGACGAATATGGAATTGTTTCCGGCTTAGTTTCTATAGAGGATGTAATTGAGCAGATTGTTGGAGACATAGATGATGAGCATGATTATGAAAATGAGGAAAATATCAGGCGTCATGGTAAGGAACGCTATACTGTTAAGGCGACCACTCCGCTGGATGAACTTTCGGATTACTTCGGAGTATCTTTTCATTCGGAGGATTGTGAGACGATAGGTGGATTGGTGGGTAAAAATATGGGACATGTGCCAAAAAAAGGAGAGGAAATGTGCCAAAATGGTTTTTTGTTTAAGGTTTTAAGAGCAGATAAACGACGGGTCAGGCTCTTGCGAGTTACTTCTGACACTAGGAGAGGCACTGGAGAGGATGATAATTAGATCGACAGAATTAAAATAAGGAAATGTTGGGCAATTTTTGGCGTTACCTCTCTTGCCTAGTGGGCGGAGCACTGCTACCCCTCTCCTTTTCGCCCTATAATCTTCCGTTTGCGGTATTTATATCCATAGCGATTCTTTTAATTGCAGTTAGGAAAACTGATAGAAAAGTAGCCTTTTTCTCGGGTTGGGTTTATGGCATCGGTGTATTTGGAATGGGGGTATGGTGGATTCAAGTAAGTATCCATCAGTTTGGAATGCCTTATTGGGTGTTTTCGGTAGGTCTGACGGTCGTCTTTATTTTCCTTATGGCGCTCTATTTTGCACTTTTTGCTTTTTTACTTAGTTTTTTCAATTATAAATCCAACGCTTATTTTTTTGTCGCGCCCAGTTTATGGTTGGCGATAGAATTCATTCGGTCAAAATTTGCTAGTGGTTTCCCCTGGCTGTTGGTGGGTTACTCTCAAGTTGACAGCTTCCTTAAAGGGTGGGTCCCAGTTATTGGAGCTTTAGGCTGCTCAGGTCTGGTGGTGTTCATTGTCGGAATCTTTATTTGGCTATTACCATTCTCACTTAGGAAATTTGTAGCAATAACTATTTTAACTTTGATGGTATTTGTATCAGGCTCTCTGCTGGAAGAAGTTGAGTGGACCGCAAATCGGGGTGCCGACCTTGAGGTTGTATTAGTACAGGGAGCAATTGAACAGGAGGTTAAGTGGGATTCGTCTCACCGAAAACAATCTATTCAGCGTTATCTGGCATTAACTGAAGAGCATTGGGGGGCGGATGTTATCGTTTGGCCCGAAACAGCTTTGACCACGCTGCCAGAGCAAATGCCAGAGCTAATGGGCTTTCTTCAAAATTTGGCTGAAAAAAGTAGTAGTGATTTTTTGGTAGGTATTCCTACTAGAAATTCGGAAAACGGTGAGTATTACAATAGTTTATTAAAGCTAGGAGAAAACCCTGATCAATATTCAAAAAGAAAACTGGTGCCCTACGGGGAATATTTTCCAGGTAAAGAATTATTTGGATGGTTCGACCAGTTTCTCTTGATTCCTATGTCTGACTTGTCCCCTGGAGGGTCTTTAAAAGATTCTATCGTTGTTCAAGGAATAGAAGCCGGAATTCTAATTTGTTATGAAATTGCCTTCAAGAAAACAGCATTTTCTTCTCTTCCAGCTGCAGGTTTTATAGTGAACATAAGTAATGACGCGTGGTTTGGCGACACTAGCGCCCCTTTTCAGCATCTTCAAATAGCTAGAATTCGGGCTTTAGAATCGGGTCGATCAATTGTTAGAGCAACTAATAATGGGATAACGGCGATTATAAATCACCGAGGTCTCGTGTTGGAAAGAGGTCCTCAGTTTATTCCTGCCGTGATAAAGCACAAGGTCCCTATTAGGTCTGGCTCTACACCATATGTTTTATACGGGGACTTACCAGCTTTTGCAATATCCTCATTAATTATTTTCATTTTTCTTTTTTGTCGGCTTAGGCAATTGATTAATTTTAATAACTAACAGGAAAGCAGTCGTCATCAAAATAATTACGCAAAAAAGATTAGAATCAATGTCGGGCGTTATTGGGTAAGATTGTATAAGAAAGGTTTTCTCTCCAACTGTTTCGTATTTTCTGTCTTGGAAAGGCCATATTATCCATAGAGACGCGACGAGAAAGCCGCTTATTATTGCCATACTCACGTCCTCATATTTTTGGAGCATGGTGGCTACTAATCTAACGAAGAAAGTCAGGGCGAAAGCAACGCCCAGAGCGAATGGGCCTAATGCTAGGAGGTCAAATCTATGAATCGCATCCAGTACAAAAGAGTATTTTCCTAGGATTAATAGTACGAATGCACCTGATATCCCAGGCATTATCATCGCACTACCAGCAAGTATCCCCGAAACGAATAAAAACCACGCATCTTCAGGAGTAGAGGAGGGTGTGGAGGTTGTTACGATAGCGCCCGACAGAAAACCTGCAATAAATGCACCTACAATCCGGGGTTCAATGTTTTTTATCTGCTTAAAGAGGACAAAAGTGCTTCCGAGCACTAGCCCAAAAAAAACTCCAAAAATTAAACTTGCATGTGAGCTAATTAGATCAGATAAAATTACTATTTGAGTGAAAAAAAATAGCGCTAATATTATTCCGAAAACAAGAGGAATCAAAAAGTGAAAATGAGGGATAGTTATTGCGAGCTTCCATTGTAGAGTAAGTAAGGAGAGAAGCCATCTCCAACTGAAGGATTTTATTGCGCCAATTAAGTCTCGGTAGATGCCCAGTACTAACGCCATTGTTCCTCCAGAAACTCCGGGTACTATATCAGATGTGCCGATAAGGAAACCCTTTAGCGTCAGTTCCGCGACCGACCGGATCTTATTCACTTCTGAGCCGTCTACTATGTGAGTGAACGGTCTCTATTAAAACTTCTACATGGTCCGGATTAACATCAGGGGTTATCCCATGTCCTAAGTTAAATATGTGGCCTTTTTTGTTACTCATTTTATCAAGAAGGTTTTTTGCTTCTGCCTTTATAGTCTTGGGGTTAGTGCACATAACTGCCGGATCTAAATTTCCTTGAACGGCGATATTATTTCCTACAATTGATTTCGCGACACTTATGTCCACCGACCAGTCTAGGCCCAAACATGCGATCTCTAGCCGAGATAGCGATTCTAGCCAGTTGCCGCCTCCTTTGGCGAAAACGATAATAGGAATGTTCTTTGGTTTTAAATTCCTACAAATTTCTTTCAAATACTTTAAGGAAAAATTCATAAAGCAAGGAGTTGACAAAATTCCCGCCCAACTATCAAATATCATTATGGCGTCCACTCCGGCGTCTATCTGCGCTTCGAGATAAAGAGAAACCGAAGTTGTCAATTTTTCGAGTAAATATTCCATTTCTTGGGGGTTCGCATGTAGTCTTGCCCGAACGTTACTAAAATCCCTACTAGATCCTCCTTCGACCATGTAACAAGCTAGAGTCCAAGGACTTCCACTGAACCCGATAAGTGGTCTATCGTTTTTCAGTTCTCTTTTCAGTAGTCTAATTGTGTCCATCACATATCGGAGTTCTGTTTCTGGATCAGGGATGGAAAGATTTTCAAAGTCATTAAAACTAGACAAGGGTTTTGAAAATTTAGGACCGGATCCCTCCAGGAAATCTAAGCCGAGACCCATAGCATCTGGAATAGTTAGAATATCTGAAAAAAGGATCGCGGCGTCGAGAGCAAATCGCCTGATTGGCATTAGTGTAACCTCACAAGCTAGTTCAGGGGTTTGGCACAGCTTGAGAAAGCTCCCAGCTTTGGATCGCGCTTTTTGATATTCAGGAAGGTACCTGCCGGCTTGGCGCATAATCCAGATCGGTGTGCAATCGACTTCTTCACATCTTAGTGCTTTTAGAAACCGATCCTTCATTTGTTCATAGGGAGAGTTGTATTAATTTTCAAGAGGCGATGGCAAATTACCTTTGCCTTTTAGGAATCTGTCTATAGAGCTAGCCGCAGACCGTCCTTCGGCTATAGCCCAAACAATTAAAGATTGTCCTCTTCGAATATCTCCTGCAGCAAAGACGCCTTTTACAGAAGTCATCCAATTCTTTTTAGTTTTCACATTATTCATCGGTGTTAGCTCAAGCCCTAACTCGTTAATTGGTCCTGGTTTTTCAGCACCAGAGAAACCCAGCGCGAGAAGTGCCAGTTGACAAGGCAATTTTCTAAGCGATCCTTCTATTTCTTGGAACCGAATCTCACCATCTTTCTTATTAATTTTAACGTCTACTACCTCGAGTGCGGAGAGTTGATTGTTTTCATCTGTTATAAAAGATTTAGTCGATACAGAATATTTCCTGACTCCACCTTCTTCATGGGCGGAGGCTACTCTATAAATATTAGGCCACTCTGGCCAGGGATTGGTCTCTTTTCTTTCTTTGGGTGGTTTTGCTAAAATTTCGAGGTTAGTGACTGATCTGGCCCCTTGCCTATGAGCAGTGCCTAGGCAGTCGGAGCCCGTGTCTCCACCTCCTATGATAATAACGTCTTTATCATAAGCGCTCAAAAAACCTTCTGGTTTATCATCGCCTTCACAAAGTCTATTTTGCTGCGATAGATAATCCATCGCTAAATAAACTCCTTTAGAATTTCTCCCAGGCACATGCAGGTCTCTAGAAACTGTAGAACCACCAGAAAGCAAAACGGCGTCGTTGTTATGTTGAATATCGGCTATAGAAACGTCAATTCCGACGTTCATATTTGTTAAAAAAACAACTCCTTCATCTGTTAGCTGGCTTAATCTTCGATCTAAAATCTTTTTCTCCATCTTGAATTCCGGTATGCCGTATCTCAGTAATCCTCCAGGCCGATCCTCTCGCTCGTAAACCGTTACCTGGTGTCCCGCCCGCCGCAGTTGCTGTGCGCCAGCTAAACCGGCGGGTCCGGAGCCGATGATGGCAACTTTATCACCGCTCTCCAATTCTGGAGGTTGGGGTTTTATCCAACCTTGTTCAAAGCCCCGGTCTATTATTTCGAGTTCTATGGATTTTATCGATACAGCGGAGTCATTTATACCAAGAACGCAAGATCCTTCGCAAGGAGCAGGGCAAAGCGTACCGGTAAACTCTGGAAAATTATTTGTAGCGTGTAATCGATCTAAAGCTAGTTCCCACTGATCTTCTCTAACCAAATCATTCCATTCAGGAATCAAATTACCTAGAGGGCACCCTTGGTGGCAAAAAGGTATCCCGCAGTCCATACATCGGGATGCTTGCTGGTTAATTACTTTCCCTTCAAAGCGAGACATCACTTGTCTCCAATCGCCTAGTCTCTCTTCTACAGGTCGGTAGGGGTGTTTTTTGCGGGTGTGTCTTAAAAAGCCAGTGGGGTCAGCCATGCGCCGCCTCCATCACTGCATCATCTTCTGACGATCCTTCTGCTCGAGCCTTTTTTATGGCTTCCAGAACCCTCTTATAGTCTTTGGGCATCACGACAGTGAAATGAAGTCTAGTTTTGTTCCAGTCACCTAGTATATTTTCAGCTACTTCGCTGCTAGTGGCATCGAGATGCTTAGCGATTAAACCCTTTATTTCTTTTTCTTCTTCTAGATTTTCGAAACGTTGTAGATAGACCATTTCTTGATTACAAAGTTCTGGAAAATCTCCTTCGGGATTGTAAACATACGCTACTCCACCCGACATGCCGGCTGCGAAATTTCTTCCAGTCTTCCCCAAAACAATAATTCTACCGCCAGTCATGTATTCACACCCATGGTCTCCAACTCCTTCTACTACTCCGTCAGCACCACTATTTCTTACCGCAAATCTTTCGCCGGCCATACCTCGAAAGTAGGCTTCGCCTGAGGTAGCTCCGTACAGTACAACGTTGCCAACTATAATATTTCTCTCTGGAACGAAGCTCGAATTGTGTGGAGGATAGACAGTTATTTTTCCTCCAGACAAACCTTTCCCTACGTAATCGTTCGCATCTCCCTCTATACTTAAACTAATTCCCGGAGGTAAGAATGCGCCAAAGCTTTGTCCTGCCGATCCTTTGAATTTCAATTGAATAGTATCTTCATCCAACCCTTCTCCCCCATAACGTTTGGTAACTTCGGATCCCAATATAGTTCCAACGGTTCGGTGGATATTCTTTATTCCCATTTCGGCTGATATTTTAACTTTTTTTTCTATTGCGTCAGAACATAGAGGTAGGAGTTTGGTTCTATCAAGAGATTTATCTAGAGAATGGTCTTGATCTTTTGTTTTGAAACGATCGCTATTATCATGTGTCTTAGGAAAACTTAGGATTGGGGTGAGGTCTAGTCCCTTAGCCTTCCAGTGGTCTAGTGCTGGCGAGTAATCGAGCAAGTGAGCCTGGCCGATTAGTCCGTCGATATTGCTGACTCCCATTTGAGACATGAGTTGCCGCATTTCTTCAGCTACGAATTTAAAGAAGTTTTCAACGAACTCAGGTTTTCCTGCGAATTTTTCCCTGAGCACTGGATCCTGGGTTGCTACCCCTACGGGACAAGTATTTAAATGACAGACCCGCATCATAATACAACCCATGACCACTAAGGGTGCAGTAGAAAAACCGAATTCCTCTGCTCCTAGAAGTGCCGCGACGATGCAGTCGCGTCCCGTTTTTAATTGGCCGTCCACTTGAACGGTGATCCGATCTCTCAGTTTATTTTTAAGTAAAACTTGCTGTGTTTCCGCTAAACCTAATTCCCAAGGAACCCCAGCGTGTTTGAGGGAAGTAACAGGTGACGCGCCGGTTCCACCATCGTATCCTGAAATCAGCACAACATCTGAATGAGCTTTCGCTACCCCAGCGGCAACTGTTCCAACCCCAACTTCTGAAACCAGCTTGACGTGAATTCTGGCTTCTGGATTAGCATTTTTTAAATCGTGAATTAGCTGGGCCAGATCTTCTATCGAATATATATCGTGGTGAGGCGGTGGAGATATTAGACCTACCCCTGGAGTTGAGTACCTAACCTTTGCGACCCACGGATAGACTTTGTGACCAGGGAGTTGCCCTCCTTCTCCAGGCTTCGCACCTTGAGCCATTTTTATTTGAATGTCATCTGCATTTGTTAAATATTCGCTTGTTACTCCAAATCTTCCCGAGGCGACTTGCTTGATGGCGCTTCGCCTGAGGTCTCCGTTTTCGTCAGCTTTGTATCTTTTTGGATCTTCCCCTCCCTCTCCGGTATTGGATCGACCGCCTATCCGATTAAGGGCAATCGCTAATGTTTCGTGAGCCTCTCCGCTGATCGAACCGTAAGACATGGCACCTGTGTGAAAGCGTTTCATGATTGATTCGATCGATTCGACTTCCTCTAATTTTATCGGTTTGTTAGATTTTGTTATCTCAAATAAACCTCGAAGGGTTGCCCTGTTTTTTGATTGATTGTCTACTAATTGGGTATATTCTTTGAAAACTTTAAATTGGCCACTTCGGGTAGAGTGCTGAAGTTTGTACACTGTCTCAGGATTAAATAGATGGTATTCTCCGTCTCGTCGCCATTGATACTCTCCGCCGGATTCAAGTTGCTTTTTTCCGGTGTTGGAATCGAAAGCTCCATTAAATCTAGTCCTAATTTCAGATTCTACTGTTTCCAACCCTATTCCCTCGAGTCTAGTCGGAGTGTCGGTAAAGTATCTTTCAACAAATTCGGTGTTTAAGCCGATGGCTTCAAAAATTTGGGCGCCCCTGTAGGATTGGATGCTAGAAATGCCCATTTTGGACATTATTTTTATTAGCCCTTTGTTTACCGCTTTTATATAGTTTTTTGTGCACTGTTCGTTCTCTGAGATCTCTTTCAAGCTCGCTAAAGCCAGGTACGGATTAATTGCATCTGCTCCATAACCGCTTAAAACCGCAAAATGATGAATTTCTCTCGGTTCTCCCGACTCTACTATTATCGCCGTCCTTGCTCTGTTTCCATTTCTGACTAAGTGATGGTGTAGGGCAGCGGTAAAGAGCGCACTTGGAATCGGTGCTTGGCTTTCGCTAACTAGTCGATCAGACAGGATCAGAAAGTTATAGCCTTCTGCAATCGCTTTATCTCCTTGCAGGCACATGTTATCTATAGCTACTTTTAATCCTCGGGCTCCTTCTTGAACTGTATACACCGCAGGAATGGTTTTGCTTCTAAAATTCTGATACCTGATATGTTTAATTTTCTCGCAATCATCGTCTTCGATAATTAGGGAGGGCAATCTTAACCGTTGGCAATTTCTATCAGAAGGTTTTAACAGGTTTCCCTCGGGGCCTATCAGGCTGGAAGTCTGAGTAACCAATTCTTCACGAATTCCATCTAAAGGTGGATTTGTTACTTGAGCAAACAATTGTTTGAAGTAATCGAAGAGCAATCTAGGTCGATTGGATAAGATGGCTAGCGCCGCATCTGTACCCATCGAACCCGTCGCTTCGACTCCATTTTCAGACATGGGTCTCATCAGTAGATTTAAATCTTCTCGAGTGTAACCAAATATTTTCTGTATAGTTATCGTATCTAATCTCTGGTTATCTTTTAACGTAGAAGAATCCGGAATGACAGAAAGGTCAGATACTCCTTTTGCTAGCCATTCCGAGTAAGGGTATTCTTCAATGTACTTTTCCTTTAGCTCTTCGTCTTCTATGATTCTTCCTTCTGCCGTGTCGACTAAAAACATTCGGCCTGGTCGAAGCCGCTCTTTAAATTTTATGTTTTCTGGAGGAATTTCCAAAACCCCTACCTCTGATGCCATTATGACCATGTCATCTTTAGTAACGTAATACCGAGAAGGACGTAACCCGTTTCTGTCTAAAATAGATCCAATTACCGTCCCATCTGTAAAGGCTATTGACGCAGGACCATCCCAGGGTTCCATTAAACAGGAATGATATTCATAGAAGGCCTTACGTTTTTTTGACATGGACTTATGTCCACTCCAGGCTTCGGGGATCATTATCAAAACGGCGAGCGGCAGGGGTCTTCCGGTCATGTGTAGAAATTCAAGAACCTCATCGAAAGATGCCGAGTCTGATTTGTCTTCTGACACGACTGGAAATAATTTTTCTAAGTCATCCGCTAATTCCGGCGCGTCGCAAAGAGCTTCTCTTGCCCTCATCCAATTTCTATTTCCCCTTAGAGTGTTTATTTCTCCGTTGTGAGCTACGAACCTGAAAGGTTGTGCAAGCTGCCAAGACGGAAACGTGTTCGTGGAGAACCGCTGATGCACCATTGCTAGAGCACTTTCCAAGGATTGATCTAAAAGTTCGGGGAAAACTGACTCCAGTTGAGCGCCCAAAAGCATACCTTTATAGACAAAAGTCCTACAAGATAAACTAGGTAAGTAAACCGCCAGATTATTCCTATCGCAGCCGATTTCTCGTTCTATCCGTTTCCTTATCACATAAAGTTTTCTTTCAAAAACTTCATCCGACTTAAGATTTCTATTTCGTTTTATAAAGATTTGCTCGATGTAAGGTCTGCTACTAGCCGCCGTTGGCCCTATTATCGAGTCGTCGATGGGGACATCACGCCAGTGGATCGCCGTTTGAGCTTCTTCTTCTATTATTTTTTCTATCGAAAATTTTTGTTTTTTTCGTTTTTCTTGAGCTGTCGATAAGAATACCAAACCGGTACCGTACGATCCTAACGAGGGTAAAACTACCGAATCGTTTTTGAGAACTTTCCTAAAAAACTTATCGGGAATTTGGATTAGTAATCCGGCACCGTCACCAGTGTTATCTTCGCAACCACAGGCTCCCCTGTGCTCCATATTTCGAGAAATGGTAAGTGCGTCCTCTATTATTTTATGTCGTTTTTGACCTTTTATGTTAACAAGAAAGCCTATTCCGCAAGAGTCATGCTCAAATGACGGGTCGTAAAGATCCTTTCCATTTTGATTGTCGTCGGCTCGTTTCAAAAGATCATCTCTCATCGGCAGAGTTGTCTCCAAAGTCTAATTTTATTGGTTACTTACGAAGGAAAGCACAGAGGCAAACCATTATACTTGGTTAGCCCCAATACTGTCATCTCCGTTACGCTTTGAATCGTAAAAACATACGAAAGCGAGTATTTTTAAAGAATAATCCTCAAAATCCGGCAAAAAACTATTTCGAATGACTATTTTAGTGGTTTTTGACAGGTTTACCGTCTAATTTCACGTCACTTTTGGGTTTTCAATGACGCTCATGAGGGAGGTATGACTGAAATCTTGGGTGACTATCGCCCTGCCGATTGATTCTAACAGAACTAACCTAATTTTCTTATCGGTGTTCTTTTTGTCGCCTTTCATGATGTTTAACATCTCGAGCGCGTCATATTCTTCGGGAATGCAGTCGGGCAGATAAGCCTTCTTTATAATCGATTCTATTCTGAGGAGTTCTTTTGCCGTTATGTTCCCTAGATCTTTAGACATTTTTGCTGCCATGCAAATCCCTACAGCTACAGCTTCGCCATGAAGCCATTTTCCGTAACCCATTAATTTTTCGATGGCGTGGCCAAAAGTATGGCCGAAATTCAAAGTCGCTCGTAGCCCCTTCTCTTTCTCATCTTCCAACACGACATTCCTTTTATTTTCGCAGGATCTTTTGACAGCTTGAACCAATTTTTCGGTTTTTCTCTGTACTAGAGAACTCATATTCCTTTCTAACCAGACAAAAAAATCATAATCTCTTACTAGACCATACTTAATTACTTCCGATAGTCCAGAGAAAAATTCCCTGTCTGGCAGTGAGGAAAGTAACCCGATATCCGACAGAACCAGGGATGGTTGATGAAATGCCCCTATCATGTTTTTTCCAAAGGGATGGTTTATCGCTGTTTTCCCTCCCACTGAGGAGTCCACCTGTGCTAATAGTGTTGTAGGTATTTGTACATATCGGATGCCACGCTGGTAACAGGCTGCGACGAAACCGCCTAAGTCTCCTATAACACCTCCACCGAGAGCTATTAAGATTGTTTTTCGGTCTAGTTTTTTTTGAAGCATAAATGTTGATATAGCACTAAATTGTTCTAAGCTTTTTTCTGATTCACCGTCAGGGACCAGGTATTCAAAGCATCTGCCTGGCTCGATACTTTGTTTGATTTTCTGAATATATAGTGGAGCGATAGTTTCGTTGCTGACAATAATGGCATCGTCTAAGCCAACGAAGTCAGAAAGGTATCTAGGATTATCCAAAAGTCTGTCGCCGATCAGAATATCGTAGTGATGGTTCGGTAGGTCGACTGGTAGTTTTATCACGGCAGTAATCCAACAATAGTAGAAACAACGCTTTCAGCAGACAAATCGTCTACCGTCACTTGAATATCTGCCATTTCCTCGTATAAATGCACTCTGTCTCTTAAAATTTGTTCTATTGTCTTCTTGGGGTTGGACGTGTTTAAAAGCGGTCTATTTTTATTCATCTTAGTCCGATGGGTCAAAGTATCAACTCCTCCTTGAAGGTATACTACAACGCTGTTTGCTCTTAGCGCTTCGCGATTTTCTCTCAAAAGAATGGCTCCGCCACCGGTAGCAATTACGACATTGTCGAGAAGCACTGATTGGCTAATTACTTCTTGCTCCCTTTTTCGAAACCCTGCCTCACCTTCAATATCGAAAATCAACGAAACGTTGGCACCTGTCTGTCGTTCCAGTTCTTTATCTGTATCTAACAATTTATAATTTAATTGCTTAGCGAGTAGTGATCCTACGGTCGTTTTACCAACACCCATAGGTCCTATCAGTACGACTTTCTTAATGGTCGTTTTTATGACGACTGCTTCCTTGATGTTTGAGTAAACTTTCTAGCGATTTTTTGTGGCCTACATTCACATCTTTTATTTCTCTATCTACGGGGAGACCACAAGCCCTTGATCAAGAATACGAGGGGTAATGAAAACCAGTAACTCTTTTTTCTTTTCCGATCTGCTGTTGCTTCGGAATAACCTACCCACTATGGGTATTTCTCCCAAAACTGGAATAGAACGACGATTATCGGTATCGGTGGATTCGTATACTCCTCCCAAAACCACAGTTTCTCCATCTTCGACCAGCACCTGAGTGATTAAATTGTTGGTGTCTATACTCGGAATTCCAGAGAAAATTGTTCCCACTGAGTCTTTATTGACCTTTAGATCCATAATTATTCTGTTGTCCGGAGTAATCTGAGGAGTAACTCGCAGACTTAAGACAGCCTTCTTGAAAGATACCGAGGTTGCTCCACTGGAGGAGGCTTCTAGAAACGGGATTTCAGTGCCAGATTCTATGGTCGCTTCTCGCTGGTTGGCGGTTATTACAGTCGGAGTAGATATGATGTCTCCTCTTCCTTCAGCTTGAGCAGCCTGTAGCTCCAAATTAAGAAGATAACTTCCTTGTTTCCCGATCATCATTCTTAGAGCCCCCGCAGGCCCGGCAACTGGTAGAGAGACTTGATAATTTTCTTTGGGAAAAGTTGCATCTTCTGTATTTATAAAGCTAGTAGCGGTACCTACAGGAGCGTCGCCGCTGATTCCTCCCCCGATGATTACATTCGGGTTGCCACCTACGATCCCGGGATTAGCGCTCAAGCTGTAACCAAGTTTCACGCCCAAATCCTTAGAAAAGTCATCGTTAGCAATTACTATTTTGGACTCGATCTGTACCTGTCGTACGGGTATATCTAATGCCTTCAGTATATTTTTAATTTCTTTCAGGTAGCCATCGGTTTCTTGAATTAGCAGTGTATTAGTGCGTTCATCTACCGTTATATTTCCTCTTTCGGAAATCAAATTGTTTGCTTCATTTCTAATAATAGTAGCCATATCGATAGCTTTGGCGTAGTTAACTTGGACGAACTCGGTTCTTAGAGGACTCAGTTCCAAGTACTGTTGTTGACTTTCAAGTTCTAGTCTTTCTCTAGCTGTTAATTCTTCCTGGGGGGCAACCATCATGACGTTTCCAACCTCGCGTTTTCCGAGTCCTCTCGCTTTTAGTATTATATCTAACGCCTGATCCCAAGGTACGTTTTTCAGCCTAAGGGTGATGCTACCGCCTACTGAGTCGCTTGCAACTAGATTCTTGTCGGTAAAATCAGCCAGTAATTGCAGTATGGCCCGTACTTCAATACTTTGAAAATTCAGTGATAACCTCTCACCAGTGAAAACACTATTTTCACTGCTCCCATTAGAAGTCGAATTATTAGGGGCAAATTCAATAATAAATTGATCGCTTGCTTGGTAAGCATAGTGCTGAAAATCCCCTGCTCCCCGAATTGTCATGACGACGTTTCCACCATTGCTGACAGTCTCGATTTGCTGAGCCGGCGTACCAAACTCCGAAATACTCAATGTTCTATTCAATCGTTGGGGTAGCTTTACGCCTAAGAAATCCAAGATGACATTTTTGTTTTTACTACTCATATTTACCGAAACGTCGGGTTGTGTGAGGCTTACTATCACCCGGCCAAGTCCATTCTCTGCCTTTTCGAAATCAATTGCTGTTATTGACGGTTGGTCGGGTTTGCCTGTGCCACCATTTTTATCGGCAAGATTCGTGTTTGATACCTCTACTTTGACTTGCTTTCCGTCTCGACTTATGGAGTAATCTGCTACCTGCTTTAAGTTCAGAATCACACGACTTTTACTTCCGCTCTCGATCACTTGAATATCTTTTATTGCACCGGCGTCAATTGCGAACTGGTTTCCGTTCAAACTAGAGCTCGTATTTTCCAGATCAATAGAAATCCGTGGGGGTTGGTCTAGAGAAAAGCTTTTGGGGTCGCTATTTAATGGCTCGGACATAAATAGAACTAAGGAAACAGCACCTTCTGGCTTGTCACTGAAGTCGAAGGAGTTCAAAGTGTTAGCACCTGCCGAAAAAGGGTGTGTTAATAGAGGCAGGGCACAGAGTAGCAAAACGCGTTTTGTAGTTATGTAGCTAAAGAAATTCATAGTTTTTTCCATCATTGTTCTTCTGACAGTGCGATCGATGCCGCGCGCTCATTCCATCTTCCTGTAGAGTCTTGGACTATTTCTCTAAGCAAGATTTCGCGCTCTTTTATACTCAGGATTTTACCAAAATTGCGTCCTATATAGTTTCCCTCAGATACTCTGTAGACGATGCCATCCTGATCTCTAATTATGCCCCACATTTTTTTGGAGCCCTCTACTATTCCAACCATTCTTAGACTGTCGAGTTCAAAGAACTCCAGTTCTTCACGATTATGGGTTAGTACTTCGTTTATGTACTGATTTTGTATCGACTTGTCTATAGTATCTGCGGCATCGACATCCGAGTTACCAAAGAAAAAAGGTTCAAAGGGATCGCGTAAACCAGCAATTTCTCCCTGATACAGATATCGAACGTATGCTTTTATCGGAGGCAGGGGCTCTACCGGGCTTCCTTGTTTAGCAAGGGTAGTGTCTACGTATTTTTGAAGTTCTTCCATACTACCGGAAAAACATCCAGCAAGCATCAAATTAAACAGCGCTAAAAAACCATATCCTAAAACTTTCGTCTTTGGAATAGTCCGAATTTTCATAAGTCTCCTCATTCCCGGGACTGATCCTCTAAGTCTTCTTCTATATACCGGTAAGTTTTAGCCACAGTTTCCAATGACATTATATTTTTCTTTTGGTCTCTTTTTATCTTCATGTTGTGGTTCGTAACGATACGAGGTAAATCAGATACTCCGCTGATGAAGTTACCGAATTGGTGGTAGGAGCCAGTTACTCTGATATCTATGGGTAAACGGACGTAGAAATCTTGTGGTTCCTCTTCTCGCGGTTTGAAAAGCTCAAATTCGAGCCCTGCTCCCAGTCCTTGCTGAGAGATATCCACTAACAATTCTGCGATTTCAGCTTTGCTTGGTAGTCTCCTAAGTAGATCACCAAAGGTTTCTTCTATGTCTTTAAGCTGTTGTTTAAGCGCAGGAAGATTGGCAGCCATTCTTTGTTTTCTTTCGAATGAAAAACGTAGTTCTTTTTCTTTGATCTCTAGTCGCTCTAGCCGCGATTGAAGATTTTTTACGTCGTATTGCCAGCTAACTCCAATCACGATCAAAAAGGCCAAGATTAGCCCGGCTATTTTAACAGGGAAAGGCCATTCTCCTATGTTTTCTAGGTCAAGGTTTTTGAGATCTTCTAGACTGATTTCCTTCATTCGGATTCGCCGTTATTTTCTTTCTTTTGTTGTACTTGGAGTGCGAACTCAGAAGTACGTTTGCCTTCTTCTATTTTTGTTTCGATGATATTTAATCGTGGTTTCTCTAACCATTCTGAAGATTCTAGGTTGCGCATAAAATTGGATACTCGGGCGTTAGATTGGGCGATACCTTTAATTGTCGCTTTATCGTTATCTTGTTCAAGTTCAGTAAGATAGACGCCATCTGGCAAAGTTCTACTTACCTCGTCGAACAATCTAACGGCCAAATGCCTGCTAGTCTGAAGCTCTTCCACTGCTGTCATTCTAGCGATTAGCCTTTCCCTTTCTTTTTCAAGTTGTTTTATCTCAACGATTTTTTTATCCAGTTCGGCAATATGCCGAATGAGAAGATCGTTTCTACTATTTTGATGGTCTATTATCATTCCGTAATAAGAGTGTATGGCGAGCCAAATTATGGCTCCTACCAGCGCGCTCACGCCCAGTGCCCCGAAATACTCCTTTTTCTGCTTCTGGCGGAGCTCCTCTCGCCAAGGCAGTAGATTTATCGTTCTCAAAAATCGAATCCTCTTGAAGATAGCCCAAAAGCTGTTAATAGCATCGGTGCGTCACGCTTCAGCTTTTTCGGATCTATGTTTCTGGAAAGCGGAATTTTTCCAAAAGGGCTTATTAGATCAACAGGCACTTCAATTCTCGCCATTACCGAATCTGCAATTCCATTTAGCGACGCACATCCTCCGGTAAGAAGGACATGTTCGACTCTGGCTGCGTTGTTCGAAGAGTAGAATAATTGTAACGCTCTTTCTATTTCCTGTGAGGCGGATTCAACAAAGGGAGCGACTACTTTCTCTTCGAATCCCGTCTCTAATGACGATTCTGCCAGACCTAACTTAGCCTCCTCGTATGACAGTCCATAATTTCTTTGAATTTCATTTAACAATTGCTTCCCACCAAAATTCTGTTCTCTGTTATAGGTGATCGAACCTGCCTCTAAGACAGAGAATTTCGTGCTGGAGGATCCGATATCAACAATCCCTAAAATGCCTGTCAGTCGGTCGTCGTCACTGATTTTGGAAGTTAAAGATACAGCGTTCTCTAACGCAAATAATTCCACATCTACAATTTTGGGTATAAGTCCTCCCCGCTCCACTGCGACGACGCAGGAGTCTACGTTTTCACTTTTTGTGGCTACGACAGTTATTTCAAAAGGCAATCCTGAATCTTCAGGATTGTTTTCTATCTGAAAATCTATACTAATGTCCTCAATCGGGTGAGGGATGTGTTGAACCATTTCAAGCTGCACTTGCCCTTCAAGGTCTTTTACAGGAATTTCAGAAGAGACTGTTATTTTTTTTGTTATGACTTTGGAGCCGGATATCGCGCAGGCGCATTCTTTCAAATTGCTACCACTTCTGGCAACCGCCTTCTCAATTGAATCACCAACTGCCTCTGCGTCCGTGACGACATTTTCGATGACTGAATTAGGAGGAGTAGGCTCTATTCCGTAAGATTCCAATCGAAAACCTGCCCCATCTTGGGCTATTTCGAGGACTTTTACCGAGCTAGAACTTATATCTACCCCCAACATATTTTTCTTCGACTTTCTGAAACTGAACACATTTACCTCTGTACTATCTATGTTTGATAAACCCCGCTGCCGGAAGCAATTTTGTGTGCGTTACCCCGCAAAGATAGCAAAAACTTGAAATTCTTTATAGTGATATCCATTTTAGATGGGATTATTTATCATTAATGTAGGGCGGATTGGCCGAAATTGGTCAGGGAAGGCCAGAAGTGAAAGAACCAAATAATCTCTGAGTTAGGGAGACTATGAAAAAATTTGTGTTATTAGCAACCTTTGTCGTCACGTTAATTTGTTTGACGGGCGCCGGTCTCTTTTATGTCCAAATCGTGAAAGATTTACCGAATGTGGAAGATTTGAGAGAAGTGCGTTTGCAGACCCCGCTTCGTATATATACTTCAGATAATTTGTTAATCGCCGAATTTGGTAAAAAAAGGCGGAAGCCGGTTGCCTTTCAGGGAGTGCCAAAATTGTTCACTGCTGCGTTCATCGCAGCGGAGGATGCTAGTTTCTTTTCTCATGCCGGAGTGGACTGGATGGCTGTTGGTCGGGCGGCGATTGAGTATATAAAAACAGGGGAAAAACGGCAAGGTGGAAGCACCATTACTATGCAAGTGGCAAGAAATTTTTTCCTTTCTTCGAAAAAAACTTTTGCCAGGAAATTCAAAGAACTTGTTTTAGCGAGAATCATCGAACAAAAACTTTCAAAAAATGAAATCCTCCAGTTGTATTTAAATAAAATATTCTTAGGGCACAGGGCTTATGGGATTGGAGCAGCGGCGCAAGTTTACTATGGCCTAGACATAACCAAGTAAAATCTGGCTCAAATGGCCATGAATGCTGGCCTACCGAAAGCACCATCTAGGACTAATCCGATAACTAATCCGGGGGCGGCAAAAAAAAGACGGTACTACGTTTTATCTCGTATGCATAAATTGGGCTATATTGGATACGAGGATTTCCAGTGGGCTTCAAGTAGCCCTATTACGGCGGAATGGCATGGACATTCTGTAAAATCTTCGGCGCCCCATTTGGCCGAGATGGTCCGAGACTTCGTGTTTGGTATGTTTGGCGATCAGAGTTATGAGGAAGGCTATAGGGTAATCACCACGATTAATGGCCGACTTCAAATGGAAGCCCGGGA
>CAZXQY010000052.1:0-18402 GCA_964642505.1 uncultured Gammaproteobacteria bacterium
CCAATCCTTAAAATGGATCAAATGCCGCCGTTAGAAATTGTTATTGTTCCTTCTTTTGACTCACCGAAAAGTGTCGGAGAAGATGCTGTACCAATCACCATTGCAGCACTCGTAAACGCGATAGCGGATGCTGGAGGTCAGAGAATTCGACGACTTCCGATTTCCTCTGCGCTCAAGGCATGAAAGACTACACTTTATCGAATGAAAACACTAAAGATAGACTTTAAAAATCCTGATCTTTATATCAACGGAATTCCCCACGATCTGATCTCATCCGTGCGAAAGACCAGTCCTGTCTTTTGGAACGAAGAAGATGAGGGAGGATTCTGGTCGATATTGAAACATAGTGATATCGTTTCGATTTCAAAAAAACCTCACATTTTTTCTTCTGCGAATCGTTATGGAGGTCACCGTATTTTTGATGAACAAGAGGTTGGGGTAGCCAAAACAGGCTCCCCCCAAATCGGAATTCCTTTTATATCGACCGATCCTCCCCTTCATAGAGAATATCGTAGGTTGGTACAACCAGCGGTCTCTCCCGTAAAAGTAAAGGCAATGAAAGAAAAAATGAGATCTAAGGCGAGAGCATTATTAAACTCAGCTCTCGATAAAGGGAAAGAATTTGATTTGGTCGAAAGCATTTCCACTCCCTACCCACTTGCAGTATTAGCGGATCTATTTGGAATTCCTGACGCCGACATTGGTCTCTTGTTAAGTTGGTCTAACGCTATGGTAGGAGAAGATGATTCTTCTATCCGGATAAATCCGGAAGAATCAGCCAGAATCCTAGAGGAAATGATAGAGTACGGCAGTTGGATTTTTGAAGATCGGAAAAAAAATCCGACAAACGATGTATTGTCCATGTTAGCCAATGGACTCATAAACAAAAAATCACTCACTAAATCTGATTTTCTTGCAAGTTTCATACTCTTACTTGTCGGCGGAAATGAGACGACTAGAAACTCGATTTCTCATGGGTTAATTGCTTTTACTCGTTATCCAGAACAATGGGAAAAACTAAAACGCAATCCGAATCTAGTCGGTAATGCTGTTAAAGAAATTATCCGGTGGTCTAGTCCAGTGATGCATATGAGACGCACTGCGATAAGCGATATTGTTGTAAATGACCAAAAGATTAAAGCCGGGGACAAAGTAGTGCTTTGGTACGTATCGGGCAACCAAGACGAGGCAGTTTACAAAAACCCCCACAAATTCGACGTCGAAAGAGATGCCAGCCGACATTTGGGTTTCGGTGCGGGAAACCACATTTGTATCGGCAATCGGTTGGCTGAAACCCAGCTAGAAATTATCTTAGAGGAGATAGCAAATCTCGTTCCAAATCTGCACGTAGTAGGTGAAGGTCGTAGGCTACGTTCTAATTTCATTAACGGCTTTCTAGAACTCCCAGTTAGCAGATAGTGATCAAAGGTTAATTTTTACTGGAAACAGTGTCGTTTAATCGTTTCATTCGTTCTTAAACTTCGGTAGTAGCCCGAAGCGTGTAAGCACGATCCTTCCATGTGATTCTTATACAGGTTCTAAGACATTCCAAATATTTTTGCTTGGCTCTATATCTGCCTATATGACGAAAATATGGTGCTTCTGTTAACTATCGCCGGTTGAAAACTACCCTTAGACATTGTTCACATCCTGGGTGTCGGCTTTTACGTAGATTTTCTAGCATTCGTACACCAGTATTACAAACTTTAGTTAGCTGGGTTCGGCTTCTTATCTTCTGTCATTAAGCATCCTTGTTTATTTTCTGCTTCCCCGATACGTTGCGCATGCTGCTAGCCTTTGCAGAATTTTATCTTTTCCGTTAAAGTTGAAGAAAACGCTAGTTTAGGTAGAATCAAGACCGATAGAATGGGATACCTGAAAAACGACGTAACGGGCTAGGGAGAAATATCATGAGTACTAACGCAGCATATTTTGAAAAAAATAAGACCCAGGCGAGTGATCTAGAAGGATCCGTCTCGGTCTGCTGGGGAACCTTTGCAATGGTAATTACTGGAATCGGACTACTATATTTTTGTAGTCGTTACTACTTGCACACCTACGCCCATTCGAAAGGCTTAGATTACTTCGAACCAGAATTTGCTGTTTATTGGATGAGACTTTTTTGGGGTCAAGTTATCGTAGCCTCAGTCACTCTATTCGGGGTGTGTTACTATCTCTGGCGAACTAGAGAGCTTAATCCGGAATCAGTACCCGCTGAGGTGGAGTTATCTAGGTATTATCGATACGTAACCTGGTTGGTTGCGTACACAATGGTAGTGTTTATTTCTGGCCCTATTGCGGGAGAAAGTGATGCCGCTTGGCACCAAGTAGTGATCAGAGATACAGACTTCACACCGACCCACATTGGACTCTTTTACGGTTGCTTCCCTGCTCTAATTATTACCGGAGTGGGTTCGTTTCTTTATGCTAAAACTCGGTTGCCCCAGCATATTAAGAAAAGCCATGTGGCGCTTGGGATCGCTATCGGCGGTCCGATACTTATTATGCCAAACGTCGGCTTCAATGAATGGGGTCACACCTTTTTTTATGCGGAGGAATTGTTTAACGCACCTGTGCATTGGGGTTTCGCCGGACTCGGTTTGGCGCTTCTAGCGCTAGGGGGTATCGCCGTACAGATTGTTTCGAGAACAAAAGATTTGATCGACGAAATTTCGACGCAACCCTAAAAAGAAATGGTACCAGGAGACAGAACCAAGCGCTTAGAAACTGCTCTTGATGTTATTTTATTAACCGCGATAGTGTTCGCTATTGCGGGAGCTACCGCTTTTGTTATGGCTGTCACGATGGGCGACTGGGAGTTTTGGGTCGACTGGAAGGATAGGAGATTTTGGCCACTTGTCCCGATAGTGGCCCTTATAGTGTTTCCAGCTGGGCTATCTGCTGTTTTCTGGACTCGGTTCCGAATACCGATCGCTTGTACAGCCGTGGTCTTAGGCTACTCTCTAGCCCGGTGGATAAGTGCCTACTTGAACTTTCACATTTTTGCCGGATATCCACTAAGTTTTGTGTGGCCGTCGGTATTTATACCCATGGCTATAATCCTTGATTGTACGCTTCTGATAACGCGTAGCGTATTCGTGACCGGGATCGGAGGAGCCTTTATGTGGGGTATTTTAGTGTACCCGGCTAATTGGCCGATGCTAGCACCGTTTCACGAACCAATAAATTTTAACGGCGAAATGTTGACTGGTGCAGACTTACTCGGGTACGAATATATTCGGTCGGCATTACCTGAGTATGTACGGTTCGTAGAAAGATCAGTTCTGAGAACATTTGGTGATACTGTTACTCCTTTGACGGCGGTCTTTGCAGGATTTTTGTCCACGATGGTTTTCTATCTTTCCTGGATCATTGGAATATTCATTAACAAACAAAAATGGATAAAAAAAATCTAGCGAATGTGAGAAGAAATATAACAACGAGGTCTGACGATCGGTGACTCACTACTGCAAATTAGCAATCTTCACTTTGATAATCCTCTTGATAGGACCGAGTATCGCTTGTGCCCATGGGGAACGAGCTCAAGCGGCCAACACCCGCATGCGAACCATAAACTGGTATGACATCGAAATTTATCCTAAGAATCTTTCCGTCGGAGAAGAATTACACATTAAAGGATGGTTTAGGCCGTCACAATATTGGCCCGAACATATCCCCTCGGTAGAAGGAAGGGTTTTTCTAAACGTAGGCATTTCTGGCCCGAACTTTATACGCCTATCTTCCTCAATAGATGGAATCTCCATGGTTCAATCGACGTCTCTGCAACTGGGACGGGATTACGAGTTTTCTTTACGTTTGAAAGCGAGAAGAAGCGGCAGTTTTCATGTTCATCCTCTTTTGAATGTGAAAGATGCCGGACCGTTAGTTGGACCGGGAAAATGGATAAACGTCACCGGAGTAAATTCAGATTTCAAAAACGAGATTGAAACCATGTTTGGAAATCGTCTAGATCTGGAATCTCTGAATCTGAATGTAATCTATGGATGGCATTTAATTTGGTTTGTTCTGGGTGCGGCGTGGATCTTTTATTGGTTCAGAAAAAGACCCTTACTCATCTCGCGAATGAGAGCCGTAGATAAAATTCTATCTGAAGACAGAGATGCCGACGAAATTATAACCGACAAAGACCGTAAAATTGCCGTAGGCTTCATCACTATAACAATGCTATTAATTATGGGCGGTTTTCTATGGGCAGAATCAAAATATCCCATTACGACCCCACTTAGGACTGCTAAGGTGACTGTACCAAAAAAAGCTCCCACCAATAGCTCTGTAAAAGTAAAATTGAACGAAGCATTCTACAAAATACCAGGCCGCAGTTTCGAAATGTCCCTTACGGTCGAGAACTTTGGGAAAGAAGACGTGCGTATAGGAGAATTCTCTACCGCCAATATTAGGTTCGTGAACTCTGCAGTGCTGTCTGTCAGCCCCGCCGATAGACACGATCTTGTTTCCAGCAATGGCCTACGAATAGAGGGCGGGCCAATAAAAGCGGCTAGCACCCAAAACATCAAAGTGTTTGCCGAAGATTCGCTATGGGAAACGCAGCGTCTCACGCAAATGATAAATGACCCAGACAGCATAATAGCCGGCCTACTTTTCTTTTACTCAGACAACGGGAAACGGAATATCGTCGAAGTGGGTGGCCCAATGCTGCCGGTTTTCGAATGAACCTGGCTAGATAACCCCTATCATGAGTCGTAAAGTTTGGTTTACCTGCTTGTTCCCTCTCTTTATCGGTCTTTCGTTCAATCCGCAAACAGTGAAGGCGCACGGAGGTGTGTCTATTGAAGACGATACTTGTGTGATGACGATTGGCAATTACAAAGCGCACTTTACCGGCTATCAACCAAAGCTCCGTGCTTCCCAAGAGTTCTGCGAAGATATTCCGGCAGTAGGTAACGCTGTTATAGTCCTGGATTTCATAGATAGACCTTTAAGAAAAATGATAATCGATTTCAGGATAATTCGTGACGTGAAAAAAATAGGAGAAACAGCCGAACTGTCTGATCTAGGAACTGAATCAGACATCGAAATGGCTACGATTTTGTACAAAAAGCCCGAACTGTACGAAAACGGTAGTTTTAGCGTCAAGTACGATTTTTTGAGTAAGGGCCGATTTATTGGAATCCTAACCGCTAGCGCGTCTTATGCCGATGGGGAGACGGTACTCCATACTTCGGTCTTTCCTTTTTCTGTTGGGTTAAAAGACTGGTGGAAAGCTTTGGGATATTTACTTTTGGTTATCCTAATTGGTATTGGACTTTATTTCGGATTCCAACCAAATAGAGAGCACGAATGAGCTTTTTGAAAATCACGCACTTAGCGGCTATTTTGATAACTATCATGTGGATTACTATAAATATCCCCAGAGAGTACATGCCTGAAATTGCGCTAATCTACTACGACAAATTTCTCCCGTTAAACACTTATACTGAGCCTCCGCGAAACAAAAAGCCGACCGTAACTCCGATAAACATAGAAACAATCTGTCCCCCTCTCTATAAGGATTGGAGACAACGTAAGGTTATAGACAACATTACGATACAAGAAGTGAAAGATTGTGTTCCTGATAATCCTTGGGATGTGGCAGTTTCTGTTCTAGGGTCCAATCGTGCCTCTCCCGAAACGCTCTCGCAGTCTCTGCTAGCTAAAGACGCTGTCATAAAAAAGGATGACTTAGACGGGGATGGCGATCCTGATGTAATCGAAATCCGCCTTGAAGTGATGGAGCTTAACGGTAAATCTCCCGACGAAAAAGGGGTGATACCACGCTATGAAATCGCGCCCGGAGTAACTCCAGGATTATGGGTTTTTTCGCCGAAAAGCAAAGGAATGAGCACAATAAACGCCGATTCCCCGGAATCTAATCGGATAGTTAGACTTCCCGGACCCGTTATACGTGTAGAGGAAGGAGATGAAATAACTCTTGTTTTAGAAAATTCTCACTACATGCCGCACACCATTCACTTACACGGCGCCGACCACCCTTTCGAAACCCCCGATGGAACCGGAAACGATGGCGTACCCGTTTTTAACGAACATCCGACAATGCCGGGATCCGCAAAGAAGTATTGGCTAAGACCGCGCCATCCCGGGACGATGTTCTATCATTGCCACGTGCAACCACATGCGCATATTTTTATGGGACTACAAGGAATGCTCGTCGTAGAAAAAAATGAGGAAAATAACTTAGTACAGACCTTCAACATGGGTGCCGGTGCAGTACGTTACATGAGCGCAAGAACGCGACGACATTACGATGGTGAATACGACCTTCACTATGCCGATATTGATAGTTCACTCAACAATCGAATTCAGAAATTTACCGACCCTCGCCTAATTTCCAGAAGCGTGCACAGAGAATACAACCCTTCCCATAGAAAAACGAATTATCATCTACTAAATGGCCGCTCGTTTCCTTATACCCTTAAGGAGTCGCTGGTCCACGGCAAACCGTCAAAAAAATACAAGTTACGGGTTTTGAATGGGGGTGGCAGTCAATTAGCTTTGCATGTTCACGGGCACAAGCCGTTACTAACACATCTCGACGGCGTAGCACTTGGCGAGCACAGTCAAAAGAGAGATGTTTTCGAAATCGCCACAGCCCAAAGAATTGATTTAGACTTAAATACAATGAACAATGGTTTGGACTCTTACGGTTCCGGATCATGGCTAATGCATGACCATTACCCACAAGGAGTGACCACTAACGGAATCGGACCTGGCGGCGGCCTTAGCATCGTGACATACCCCGATTATGTTGAAAAAAATGGCTTACCCAAGACCCTTAATGGCCTTGAACAACTTTCTATGTTTTTCGCGGCTGATTACTACAAAGGACGACTGCCGGTTTTTTTCGGCATGAAAAACAATAAATTACTCGACCCGGATGCGGCAAATAATAGTAAGTCCCAATTGTCTTTATCAGTCGCAATCGCCTTTCTGTTGTTGCTGATACTTCTATATTCTTTTGTGTGGAAAACTAAGGAACGATAGTTTTGAGATGCGCTAGAAAAACAATTCCTTTTTTTTCGTTATTTTTTTTTCTGCAACTAGGTATACCGATTCAAGATGTCATTGCAGAAAAGAGAATGGAACACCCCGATAGCCATCGTAGTTTGGCAAAACATAAAAAAGCCATTAGAAGATCCCAACACGACCATTCTGACCACTATTCTAAAATTAAAAAACCGATGGATTGTGATTCTTTAAGCGAAATCCATAACATAGAAATTCGGGTTGGTATCAATTACGCCAAGAACGGTCTCACCTACGGGTACGATAAGCACCTATGGCGCACCGAGCCATGCTCTGTCAACAGGATTACCCTAATCAACGAAGACAATATTCGACACCAATGGATGGTTCATGGTCTTCCGAGATACTTATATCATCACGGCATGTTTACCCTAGAAGTCAATGGCGGGCAACAAATCTCGGGAGTGCTGACTCTTCCTAGTGACGAGACAACCTATTTTGTTCATTGCGACATGTCCCAACATACGGAAAAGGGACTGAAAGGCCAACTTGTTGCTGGCGAAACCCGAAAAACACTTCCAAGCATCCCGGGGATATCCAGCCAACGATACCCGGATATATACTAGTCATTCTAACCGATAATACTTTTTTAAAAGCACAGGGAAATTGAAGGTGTTTCATTTAGGGTTACATGTTTTAATTCCTTTGATTGTATCAATAACTTTTTACAAAAACGTTTGGCAAAAAGCTTTTCTGTTAATGATACTAGGAATGGCGATAGACCTAGATCATTTTCTAGCAGATCCCATTTACGATCCGGAAAGGTGTAGTATTGGTTTTCACCCTCTTCACACCCACATCCCGATTGCGATCTATGTATCCTTGATCGCCTTTCCTCGCTTTCGAATTTTAGGTATAGGCCTAACACTTCATATAGCTTTAGATTTTTTTGATTGCTCGTAAAATATCTGGCAATCGCCCATATATGGTGTTGAAATTGTTCTATAGTGTAGATATCAACAATCATCATAATCTAATGCTTCCCCAGGGGGTTCCTTGAAAACCTACCGTGCCATCAAGTACATAAAAAGGTGCCAAAAAAACGCTGCAAATCTTTTTGGCTATTTCTATTAACTAGAAAGATAATTTAGAATTATACTGGAGAGAAAGAGAGGCTCTAGTCCACCCCTACCCCCCAAAATCTCAGTTAGGAGTCCCGTACTCTATATACACACTAATCTGCCATCGGATCTCCGTAATCTTAATCATCCATAATATAAATATATATAAGTTATAACATCCATTTAATAAATGTAGTTGTGGACATATACTATCCCGTAAGGAAAAATAGGGAGCGAACGGAATGAACCGATTACAAAATTTCAGAGGCCTTAGACTTTACTTTATTATACTAATCCTTACAGCATTCAGAACAGTATGGGCTGATGTTTCTTCCACAAAAATCACAGATTGGCTACAAACAAATGCGAATGCCCCAACGGATGGTCTACAACCGGGTAACTATAAAATCGACCGTTTACCCGAATTCGAGAGCTACATCCCTCCCGGTTTCGTTGAAGAATTTGACTTTCCCGAACTAGAAATAGAGCTCAGCGAAACGCATCATTACGACGCTCACCCGAGCTATGTAGAAGCTACCCGACGATTCGCGGAAACTGCGACCCTTGACGCTGACAGTGCACTCGTTTCCTACACCGCAGGAAAGCCTTTTTCTCCTAAACAAATCGAATCCGTTCCAGCTGATAAGGCGGGTTACATGGTCGCCTGGAACCAGGTATTTAGGTGGCAACATTATGGCTACGAGACCGATATTCTAGTGAGCTATATAGAACCCGAAGTGGGAGATACCTCAACTAAAACGCCGGGTATGGAGGGAGGAGGCCATGCCAAACGCTCTATGACACTCTACTATCGCCGGGTTTATCTGAGTAAACTTGCGCACCTTGCAGACAATGATTACCAACTTGATGTCGACGACGCCGAAAAACTGCACTTCAAAGAATATATGAAATTTGTCGATCCGTTCGACGTTGCCGGAGCACAATTCGTCATAGAGCGCTCGCTAGATGCGCGAGAAGGCGACCAGATCTATTCTTATTTACCAACCGAAAGACGTGTCCGAAGACTATCAGCTAAAGAACGATCCGACAGTTTTATGGGATCGGAATATACATTCGACGATCTGCAAGGTTTTTCCGGCCGCGTCATGGACTACAAATGGCGCTACCTCGGACGGAAAGTCATCATGCACGTCAGTTCTTCGCGTCATGAACAGCAGATATTCTTCGGACCAATGAGCCACGTACCTAACGATCGTTGGCAGTTGCGCCAATGCTACGTGGTCGAGCTCATTCCGGAATGGACTGATCATCCTTATGCTCGACGAATTCAATTTATTGACACAGATACATTCAATACTGCACTATCCTTGATCTTCGATCGCGATGATCAATTGTGGAAGATCTTTTATACGACCTATGAACGGGAAAGCAAAATCGAAGGAACGGAACCGATACCCTCGAAATCTACACATCGGTGGGCAGCATTGGTTGGTATCGATCTTAAAAACCAGCGCACGACCATATCACGTGAACCCGATAGCACACAGTCCGTATACGACCCGGTATCACCATCAAAGGTCAGGAGAATCTTCGACGTTTCCAATCTAACCGGCGGACGTTAAGAAAAATTACTCTTGTCTAATGAATTAGTCGGAATTGGATTCTGCGTTCATAGCGCCCTACAGACGCAAAAACCAAACTGACGAATCTATTTTACAGTCATTTCTTTTCTTCTCAAATATAATATATTATGAAATCAACGCTAAGAATTTTAGACTGCAACCACTTCCACCGGATTAAGAAAACCCTTACTTAAAGAATTGGAACCTATGACAAAAAATCCAAATATCAAAATGCATCTGGATTACGATGTGGTTGTAGTCGGCGCAGGTTTCGCCGGCATCTACGCGCTGTGGAAAGCCCGAAAACTCGAGTACAGTGTGAAAGGCTTCGAACGAGGTTCCGACGTTGGGGGAACTTGGTACTGGAACGCTTATCCAGGAGCGCGCTGTGACGTCGAAAGCTATAATTACGCGTACTTCTTTGACAACGACATCGTACGCGATTGGGATTGGTCCGACGCTTGCGCGAGCCAGCCCGAAATCCAGAGATACCTTCGGTTTGTCGCAGAAAGATGCAATGTGTTGAAAGATATTTCGTTTGAGACCGAAGTAGTCTCGGCCAAATATAATCATGAAATTGGTTTATGGTCGCTCCTCACCTCCCGAGACAAAACAGTCGTCTGTAGATATCCTATCCTCGCAGTGGGCGCACTTTCAGACCCAAAAAAACCCGACATAACCGGGGTAGGCGACTTTATCGGTAAAACGTATTTCACGTCGAGTTGGCCAAAAGATAATTCAGTGGATCTCAAAGGAAAACGTGTGGGTGTTATAGGAACAGGCTCGTCTGGAGTCCAAGCCATCCCTGAAATCGCCAAAATCGCTTCCCAAGTGCACGTATTCCAACGAACCGCTAATTATGTCACGCCGACACGATCGGGCCCTATGGAGCCGAAAATAGTCGCGAGCCTACGTGAAGATCCTCAAGCCGTCCGGCGTGCCTTTCGCAAGAGCTACGGTGGTCACACGCCTATGGCCGTCGGTAAAGACCGATTCTTGGAACTCGATGAAGCCGGCCGAGAGAGCGCCCTAACAGAAGCATGGAATGGTAGATACGTTCCCTTAGCTTTCCGAGACGCCCACCTACCCGAAGCGAACAACGCTATATCAGATTTCATTCGACAAAAAATGCTTGAGCAAGTGAAAGATCGATGGACTGCCAAGCATTTAGTCCCTTGGGACCACCCTTATGGGGGGAAACGACCCTGTATGAGCAACGCATATCTGGACACCTACAATTTGCCTCATGTGCATCTGGTCCCGCTCTCCGAAACACCCATTGAGAAAATCACTAATACCGGGATCAGAACAAGCAAGGAGGAGATACCGCTAGACGTTATCGTTTATGCGACAGGCTTTGATGCCATCTCTGGACCGCTTTTCGGCATAGACATCAGGGGAATGTGTAATAAATCGATACAGGAAGCGTGGGTGGACGGGCCCACCAATTATCTTGGTACCATGGTCAACGGTTTTCCAAACCTCTTCTTACCGTCTAGCGCAATGTCACCATCGGTACTATCCAATATGGCAACACTTGCTGAGCAACAAATAGATTTTATACTAGACACTATCGATTGGCTTGAAAAAAATGGCCGTCCCCGGCTACAACCTTTAGTTGCCTCACAAGTAGAATGGCAAAAGGAGACCCTCCATTACGCTAAACGTCGACCAGGCGCTCTAAGCACAAAGAGCTGGTACTCAGGAGCCAACATCCCTGGAAAAGCAAGAGTTTTTATGGTCTATTGCGGAGGATTCAAACGCTACAATCAAAGGTGCTTGCGGGAAATTCAGGAGGGATTTCCTGGTTACGAATTGATACCACCTGCGGTCTATGAAAGCACGACTTAGTACATTATTCTAGCCTGAACTCCTGGCAGCTCCGTTCGTAAATATTCGAAAACATTTACGGTATTTGCAAACAAACTCGAAATAGGCCAACTGAAACCCGTATTTTCGGAGCAAGAACAAAAGCCAATCTTTCCTAATAAACCGACCTTTTACTCTTTCCAAACACCCCGCACATTCACGCCTGCAGACTTTTCTAGCGCTTTAATTGTGGCCAATATGTCTTCTTGAGCGAATCCGTCATTTTGGAACTTTCTCAAAAGTTCCTCTGCCCTGGATACCATAGACAAATCTACTCCAACTTGGCCCGCAAGTTCTGTCGCCAATCCAATATCCTTGCAGGCTAGGTCAACTGTAAACATTGGTGACAACCGATCTTTTAAGATCGCCCGCCCTCCACCTTCCCAAGTGACACTACCGCCACTGCTCGCTTTCACGACGTTCCACAAAACATTGAGATCAATCCCCATTTTAGCACCTAACACCAAGGCTTCGGCGTTAGTCATCATGATGGAGAACGCCAGCATGTTATTGACTAACTTAGCAACGTTACCAGAACCGACCTCACCAAGGTAGAAAATGTTGGAACCTATACAATTCCAAACCGGTTTCAATTGATCAAACTTTGCTTTATCTCCCCCTATCATAAGAGTAAGTGTTCCTTTCCTCGCCCCATAAACACCCCCGCTAACCGGTGCATCTAAAACACTTACCCCTTTACCTTCGGCAAGTAAAGCTATGTCTTTGAGCAAAGCTGGAGAATTTGTGCTCATGTCTACTAAGATTTGCCCTGCAGACATCGACTCCAGAACCTCCTGCGCCACCGAACACACCTCCGTTGGGCCGGGTAAAGACATCATTACTATCTCGGATTCTCGTACCAAATCTGCTAACTCGCCGCACACCAAAGCTCCCGCCTCCTCTAACGATATCGTCGTGGAACGATCAATATCAAAGACATTCAATTGATTACCCGCTGCCAAGATATTCGCAGCCATCGGGCCTCCCATCGTTCCTGTCCCAATAAATCCAACTCTCATCGTAGTTCCTCAAGTAGGTTAGCTAGGCGCACAAATCAGCACGAAGGCTAAATCTAAAAATCACTGAGGTTTAATATAACCCTCATACATAACGCCGAAGTTGTGTCAGTGCATCCCGGTAAACTTCCTTTTTGAAATCGATAACCATTTGCATCGGTTGCCAATAATCAAACCAATCCCATTCTTCAAATTCCTGAGGTTCGTGCAGATTTAATCTGATCTGACGGTCTACCCCCGTGAACTTAAGTAGAAACCAAATTTGTTTCTGACCTATACATCTCGGCGTCCCTTTTCGGCGTCGATACTTTTTAGGCAACCTGTAGTAGAGCCAATCCTCGGTATGCCCTAGGAGTTCCACGTTACTTCCTTCGACACCTATTTCTTCCTTCAACTCCCGATACATAGCCTGCTCAGGAGTTTCTCCGTCCTCAATCCCGCCTTGCGGCATTTGCCAAATAAGCATTCCGACTCGGCGCCCACAAAGAATCTTCTCGCTATCATTCAGGAGAATGATACCAACGTTTTCCCTAAAACCTTCCTCGTCTATCATATTATTCTAACCATCTAGACGCACTACCCAACACAACACCGATCTAAATGTTACTAACAGCATCTTTCTCGTCAAGAAGCTCTTTTTCAGTTTCCATCATTTTCTTTCGGCTATAGTCTGAGATATCCAAGTTTCGGACTACTTCGTAACCCCCGTCGACACATATCACCGGAAACGAATAAACTATACCCGAACTAATATCGTAACTACCGTCACTCCATACTCCCATACTGGTCCAATCGTCACTTGCCGTACCAAGCACCCAGTCTCTCATATGTTCAATGGCCGCATTTGCCGCTGACGCTGCACTAGACGCGCCCCGGGCGTCAATAATTTCAGCACCCCTTTTCGCGACCTTCGGTATATAATTTTTATCGTACCAATCCGCTTCAACAAACTCCATCGCGGGACGGCTCGCCGCTTCGGCGTGGTACAGATCAGGGTACTGTGTAGTTGAATGGTTGCCCCAAATAGTTAATTTTTTTATTTCCGAAACTTGACAGCCTGCTTTTTTAGCTAGCTGGTATTTTGCCCGATTATGATCCAAACGAGTCATCGCAGTGATCTGCTCAGGAGGCACGTCAGGAGCATTCTGAATACAAACAAGTGCATTTGTATTAGCCGGATTACCAACCACTACCACTTTCACACCGCTATTGGCGACAGTATTAATAGCACTGCCCTGGACTTTAAAAATACCGCCATTGGCCGTTAGTAAATCGCTCCTCTCCATACCAGGACCTCGAGGACGTGCACCCACCAACATCCCGTAGTCGCAACCATCGAATGCCACCTTTGCGTCATCAGAAGCCTCTATGCTAGACAAAAGAGGAAAAGCACAATCATCCAATTCCATTATGACTCCCTCTAGAGCTTTCATTGCTGGGGCGATCTCCAGCAAGCGCAACGCCACGGGTTGTTCAGATCCTAGCATTTGCCCTGAAGCTATCCTGAACAGAATTGAATAGGCAATTTGTCCGGCAGCTCCGGTAACTGTTACTTTAACTGGGGATTTCATCTTATTTCCTTTTTTAGATAAGTTAGGACAACATCTACGGTAATTGTAGCAAAAATCCTATGGCTAGACTTAATCCGCAATCCGCCGATTCTATTGGTTTAATAGACCCGACAAGACTATTGTTCAGACCGTCGATTCACGTTCGTTTAACAGAATCGCTTCAGAAACTCATCGATCGAATACCGCCAAATTTTCCTCAGCGACTAAATTAAGACATTAGACAAGATAACTCAACTCTCAACCGACAACCAAAAAATTGCTGTTTTCAGGTGACTTTTAAGCCGCTTTGATAGAGAATTAACCGGCATCTTAGAAGATCGCTAATTAAACTCGTCTTTGCCGATTTATTTAGACGACTTTCTTTAATTATCTTGCAGAAGCACAGAAGGTAAGAAACCATGGATTCGCCTTTTCCCTTAACAGGAGAAAATCTGGAATACATAGAAAAAATCTATGACCTATTTCTAGAAGACCCTGCCAATGTATCAGACGAATGGAAAAAGTATTTTGAAGAAACCGGTTTGGGTTCAGGACAATCTATAACCCATAAGTCGCATCGCTCAGCAGAAGCAATGATGATTGCACATGCTAAATCCAAAGGAGATAATCGTGCTGAGCCTTCGTCAACTCCCGTCGACTCTGTTAAACAAGTAGCTGTTTTACAGTTGATCAACGCTTACCGATTTAGAGGCCACCGGAATGCCAACCTAGATCCGTTGATCCAATATGACAGGCCTGAAGTACCTGAGCTTAACCCGAAATTCCATGGTCTGTCAGATGGAGATCTAAAGAAAGTGTTTAACACAGGATCGTTACAGGGAATAGAAGACGCTACCCTACAAGAGATTCTCCAAATCGTTAAAAACACCTATTGCCAGAACGTCGGTGCGGAGTACATGCACATAGTAGAAACAGCAGAAAAAAGGTGGATACAACAGCGACTCGAGCCTAACAAAGGGTTTGCTTTAGACAATGAGCGACGAAAACAACTGCTTCGATGTGTATTGGCCGCCGGCTCACTGGAACGGTATCTACACAAAAAATACGTAGGCCAAAAACGATTTTCGCTTGAAGGAGGAGAAAGTACGATTGCTCTGCTCGACACGGTAGTCGAGGAGTGCGGAAGACACGGGGTAAAAGAATGCGTTGTTGGTATGGCGCATAGAGGACGTCTCAATGTGCTTGTTAACATTATTGGTAAGCATCCCTCCGATTTATTTGACGAGTTTGAAGGCAAGGGGCGACCGGAGAATCACTCGGGCGATGTAAAATATCACTTAGGTTACTCTTCTGATATCCAAACTCCGGCCGGCCCAGTACATCTTACGTTAGCATTTAATCCCTCTCATCTTGAAATAATCGACCCTGTAGTCGAAGGATCTGTACGAGCAAGGCAAGATAGGAGGCGTGACTCGTCCAGAAACGAAGTCCTTCCGTTACTACTGCACGGCGACGCCGCTTTTGCTGGACAAGGGGTGGTGATGGAAACCTTCAACTTGTCTCAAACAAGGGGTTATTCCACTGGTGGAACGTTGCACGTGATAATAAACAACCAAATAGGCTTTACAACAAGCGATCCCCTAGACTCAAGATCGACTCTCTATTGCACCGATGTAGCCAAAATGATTCAGGCACCTATTTTTCATGTAAATGCCGACGACCCTGACGCCGTAGCCAATGTCGCTAAAATAGCGTTGGATTTCCGAATGAAATTCAACAAAGACGTTATAGTGGACCTAATTTGCTACCGAAAACATGGTCATAGCGAGACCGACGAACCAGCTACCACCCAACCAATAATGTATAAAAGGATTAGGAACCACCCGGGCACGGAGGCAATCTACACTGAGAAGTTAGTACAAGAAGGTATTCTAAAAGAAAAAGACGCAAGTAAGATGACGGAACAATACATCCTCGCGCTAGAAAACAATCAAGTAGTATCCCGACCGTATGCTGAAGTTTTAGACAACACTGCCATAAATTACTTCTTACCATTTTTGGGCACTGGCTGGGAAGCTAACCATAACAGCGCTATTTCGACAGAGACAGTAGCCAGATTGGGCCAGTCTTTTACTAACGTACCTAACAAGTTCGAGTTACACCGACAGGCGAAACGCGTCCTTAAGGATCGAAAATCAATGTCTATTGGGAGAACTCCATGCGACTGGGGTTTTGCTGAGACGCTCGCCTACGCTTCGCTGTTAGCCGACGGTTGCCCGGTACGTATTTCTGGGCAAGATTGTGGCCGTGGCACTTTTTCTCATCGGCACGCAGTGCTGAACGATCAGCGAACAGGAGAACCTTATCTGCCTTTGCAAAACATTGCGAAAGACCAAGCTGATTTTCTAGTTATCAATTCCACTCTTTCCGAAGAAGCTGTACTAGCATTCGAGTTCGGTTATGCAGCAGCGGAACCGAACGCCCTTGTAATCTGGGAGGCTCAATTCGGCGATTTCGCAAACGGAGCACAGGTTGTAATAGATCAGTTCATCGCCTCATCGGAAGAAAAATGGGATAGATATTGCGGATTAGTTTTATTTCTTCCTCATGGATATGATGGGCAAGGCCCGGAGCACTCTTCTGCGAGGCTAGAACGATTCCTGCAGCTTTGTGCTGAAGACAATATGCAAGTTTGTTATCCAACTACTCCGGCACAACTTTTCCATATGCTGCGCAGGCAAATATTACGGCCTTACAGAAAGCCTCTGATTGTAATGAGCCCAAAAAGTCTTTTAAGGAAGGCTATATCTTTTTCCTCTTTAGAAGAATTTACCGCGGGGAAATTTCTTCCAGTGATAGATGAAAATGATAAAATTTCAAAAGGCAGCGTAAAGAAAATAATTCTCTGTTCAGGGAAGATCTACTTCGATCTCTACGAAGCTCGAGCCCAATATGGGGTGGAAAATTGCGCCATCATTAGGTTGGAACAATTTCACCCTTTCCCGAAAAAGTATCTGGAGAGTGTTCTCGATCAATACACAGAGGCCGAAGAATTAGTTTGGGTTCAAGAAGAACCTAGAAATCAGGGGGCTTGGTCTTATCTTCTTTCGCGCAGGCACTTAGGAGGCAGTTTCGATGAGTCTAAACCTTTAAAGTGCGTCGCCAGACCCTATTCCTCCTCCCCGGCTGTCGGCTACCTTTCTATGCACGACGAACAACAAAAGACGATAATTGCCGAAGCCTTAGACTTAAATAAAGCGGAAACATTCGACCGAAAAAGTGCATAAACGTAGGTGTTAAAAAATCGAATAGGAGATTGAGATGCTGGTTGAAATAAAAGTTCCAGATTTAGCTGAATCCGTCCCAGACGCGACCTGTCTGGAGTGGTACAAAACAGAGGGAGATTATGTTCGTGAAGGAGAAAGTCTAATAGACTTGGAAACCGACAAAGTTACTCTAGAAATCGTAGCTCCAAACGACGGCTTACTAGCATCTATAATTAAAAAGGAAGGTGACTTAGTTTTAACAGGCGATACCCTAGGCACCTTAGACACCGAAGGAATCGAGAAGCCCGCACCTCAAGTTCAAAAGAAAGAAATGGACTCCGATCCAACCACTAGTGACAACCATTCAGATACGCTACTAAGAAAGGCTGGCCCCGCGGCGAGAAAACTTATAATGGAGAATGAATTAGATCCTAAACTCGTCAAAGGTACTGGTAAGAACGAACGAATAACAAAAGATGACGTCCTTTCGTTTCTTGATGAAACTAGAAGCAACTCAAAATCTGAAAATGACAATGTTGGAATAACAAGCACTAGACTAGAGAAGAGAGTTCCTTTGACACGACTGCGAAAACGTGTTGCCGAAAAACTGTTGTCTGCTCAAAAGCAAAACGCGTTACTTACGACTTTCAATGAAGTCGATATGGCAGCGGTCCGCAACCTTCGTATCCAACATAAAGACGAATTTTTAGAAAAACATCAAACAAAATTGGGATTTATGTCATTTTTTGTTAAAGCCGTAGTCGAATCTTTAAAAAATTTTCCCGTGGTCAACGCCTCTATTGATGGAGAAGACGTTATTTATCACAACTACTTTGATATAGGTGTAGCTGTTGGAGGTGGTAAAGGGTTAGTTGTGCCAATAATAAAAGACGCTAATTTGCTTTCCTTTGGGCAGATAGAAAAAACTATAAAACAATTCGGTGAAAAGGCTCAGACCGGAAAACTTACAGTTGAAGAACTAACTGGGGGGACGTTCACCATTAGCAATGGCGGCGTTTATGGCTCTTTAGTCT
>CAZXQY010000053.1:0-18171 GCA_964642505.1 uncultured Gammaproteobacteria bacterium
AGCGGGGCCGAGAGTAGCGACGATCTTAGTTCGTTTCATTTTCTTTCCTTATTAAAATATCAATTACGGAATCTAAATGACGAATGGTGATTTTTTCTAGCTCACTTCGTACTTCATCTAGCGGGTACAATTTGTTCATTCTCTTTTTCCAAAAAACTGTATTGCTCCATTGGCAATTACGAATCTGTAACTAGCTACGCCTATCATATTTAAGCAACTCTTCAGTCCGTTATTGATATCGGATTTTTCCAGTACTCTTATTTTCGAAGGGGCGTGATAGCCGGTCAATAAGCGTAATATCAAAATTACTGACTGTTTTATCATGCGCATTGGCTTCGTAGTAATTAAAAACAAAAAGCTCATCAATTCACTCGAGCTCTTCTAATAAAGCTGCCGTTAATCCACTATGGCCAAAGCAAGCCCCTCCTGCCATTTCTACAGCTACCCATATTGCTTCTGAGATCGCGTTTTTTGATTGACCTGACTCTTCAGCTGATCGTGCAAAGTTTTTAGCCGAAGCCGTGGAAAATATGTTGTGAGCGCAGCTGATTGCAATCAATAATTTAAATTGGCGTTTTAATACTCCATCTTCCAAGCAACTATTGGATAGTTGATCAAATTTTCGGCTAATGTCATTGGTTAGATTGTTACCTTCACCATCACTACCGCCGAGTATTTTTGCCGTCATAGTAGAAAATTCGTAAGTTGAAATCGACGCGACAAATATTCCGACCCAGGCAGCTTCGGCGATTTCTTCATTGCTTGCAGCTGCCTTTCTAGCAAGCTCCACGTGATAATCAATACAATAAGGGCATTGCAAAACGTGAGCGCAACCGATTGCAATTAGCTCTTTCTCCTTGTGGGATAACGCTCCGTCTCCGAAAGTGGTTTTAGCAAAAGCCGAAAAGGCGTCTAGTTGTTTGGATGCCCATTTACTGTATAGCGTGGTTTTCGCTATATGTTCGCGGACGCATAAATTTCTATGTTGTTTCATTGTTCATTCCCTTTAAATCTGAATTGACTGGACAACTTTCGGCTAATTCCCCTTTGGCTCTACATATTGTCTTAAAAATGATATCGTACTCCCAGTCTCAAAACTCTTGCAAAGGGTTTAAAAATAACGGAGTAAGACCGGTAATAGGTGCAATTTGGGAAAATGCCTGATTTTTTGGCGGGTAATACGGAGGTTTCACCGTGGCTCATTTACGTGTCGCTGTAGATATTGGCGGAACGTTCACTGATATCTGTATCTTAGACGAAAGGGACAATAGCTTGGAAATAACCAAGGTACCTTCTTCGGCGGATCCGATCGACGCGGCATTGCAGGGTTTGAAGGATTTTGGGGTCGATTTAAAAGAAGTGTCGTTGTTTTCCCATGGAACGACTGTAGCGACTAATGCTCTGATACAAAGGAATCTTCCTGAAACTGCCGTGGTTACTACTGAAGGATTTCGCGACATACTGGAAATCGGTAATGCGACAAAAGAAGATCTCTGGGATGCCTACAAGGATAATCCTCCGGCCTATGTTCGTCGTAGGGACAGACTCACTATATCTGAGCGGACGAGGGCCGATGGTCATATAGAGAAGAACGTTAACAAAAAGCAGGCTCGTTCTCTCGTCAGGGTTCTCCGAAAGCGTAAATACCAGGCTATAGCAATATGCTTTATGAATTCCTATGCTAATGCAACAAACGAGCTATGGCTCAAAGAATTCTTGGAAAAAGAACTGCCAGGGGTAGCTATTTCTACTTCAGCAGAAGTTTTACCAGAAATTTTTGAACATGACAGGTTTTCGACTGCTGTGGTAAATGCGGTTTTGAGACCCGTGGTCGGGGATTATGCGATACGCCTACAAAAAGGACTTCTAGAGGGAGGCTACAATAGCCATGTGCTCTTGCTCCATAGTGGAGGTGGTGTGATGACTCCGAAGACAATTGATTTCCAGGCGGCGAGGTTAGCGAGTTCGGGTATAGCCGCAGGTGCTATTGCTAATCGATATATTGGTAAAATATGCGGTTATCCAAACGTTATTGGTGTGGATATGGGCGGTACGAGTACAGACGTATCGATGACCTTTGAGAATGAAATGGCAACTACTAGAGACTGGCACATAGAATATGGGCACCCTATTTGTTTTCCAAGTATAGATATAAAAACCATAGGAGCTGGGGGTGGCTCGATAGCGTGGGTTGACGAGGGAGGGGCGTTAAGAAATGGGCCACAGTCTGCGGGAGCCGATCCGGGGCCTGCGTGTTACAGCCAAGGAGGACAAAACCCGACAAATACCGACGCGAATTTGGTTTTAGGACGGCTAGGAAAAGACTTAGTAGGCGGAGGACTAGATTTAGATCTGACTAAGGCTATCCACGCTATCGATAAAAAGGTCGCGCAACCCTTGGGTATGGATGTCATCACTGCAGCCGAGGCCATCATAAATGTAGCGAATGCTAACATGGCTGATGCCATTCGTTTAGTTTCAATTTCCAAAGGATATGATCCACGAGATTTTGCGTTAGTAGCCTTTGGAGGAGCTGGTGCGCTTCATGGTGCCGCTTTGGCGAGCGACCTTTCTATTCCTTCCGTGATTATCCCTCCGCACCCCGGTGTGACTTCAGCTTTGGGTTGTTTGTTGGTCGACATACAGCACGATTTGTTAACCACCCTCGTGGTTGATATAGCGGATGCTGATCCTGACAAAATTGAGGAAGAATTTTGTCGTCTTGAGGAAGAAGCCGTTGATAGGTTAAGAACTGAAGGAGTAGCAGAGTCAGATACAGTACTCAAGCGTTCGGTTGACATGAGGTATGCTGGGCAATGGCGATCCTTAACGGTTCCGGTCAGCACACCGTTTAAAAGTGTTGAAGAGGCAGTTGAGGGTTTTTCCGCCCAACATATGAGGGAATATAACTACGTTCGGAAAGAGGCGAATATAGAGATTTTTCGTTTAAATTTAACAGCTATCGGTGTTACTCCTAAAGCAGAGTTGGCCGAACAGGAGCCGAATCATATTGTTCCAGAACCAGAAGATTTTAGGGAAGTGGTATTCGATGGCAAGTCTCAAAAAACTGCTTTGTTTTCGCGAGAAAAATTATCATCCGGTGCTCAGATTACTGGGCCAGCCATCGTTCATCAATTAGATTCAACTACAGTTATTCCTCCGAACGCTATCGCAAACGTTGACTCTTTTGGGAATGTTGTGATTGATCTTAAGGGGAACTGGTCGTAATGGGTAACAGCTACGAAAGGGCAGATTTAGATCCGGTAACGTTTGAAGTATTACGCAACGCTTTCGTAACGATTGTCGACCAGATGGCGGAACAAGTCAGGAGAACTTGCTATTCTTTCGTTGTTTATAATCGGGATTTTTCTAATTCCCTGTTGGATGCCGAGGGCAATACACTTGCCCAAGGTAACCAGGATTTATCTGCTCATGTCGGTACGTTGCACTACAAATGCAAGGCAGTCTTGAAAGAATTCAAAGATAGTATCTATCCAGGAGATATTTTTCTAGTTAACGATCCCTATACAGGAGGAACCCACTTTAGTGACAACAGTGTTTTATTACCGATATTTTTTGAAGAGGAATTGATTGCGTGGAGTCAGGCTAATGGTCACTGGGCCGACGTCGGAGGTAGTGTGCCGGGTTCGTTTGATGTTAGCGCGGCAGACATGTTCAAAGAGGGTATACGTATCACACCGGTCAAAATATGGAGGCGGGGAGAGTATTGTCGGGATATTGCGCGCCTAATTGCTAGTAATACGAGAGACCCTAATGCAATCATCGGCGACATGGAGGCGCAGACACAAGCGACCCGAATAGCAGAAAGAGAATTGTTAAGGCTGTGTGAGAAGTATTCTATAAAGACGATAAAGACCGCTTTTCAAGAAGTTCAGGATTATGTAGAGCGAGCGATTCGTTCACGGTTGCGAGACTTACCGAATGGCAGCTGGGACACAATCGATTATCTTGATCGGGATCCTTCAAAGGGAGAAGGCTTAATTCCAATCAAGATCAAATTGACTATTAAAGATGATCATGCTGAGTTTGATCTTAGCGGGTCGCACCCCTCTATTGGAACGATCTATAACAGCGCTTTCGTGGCAACTTTTTCTGGTGTTATTTCAGGCATTAAAACTTTTTTTCCTGAAGTTCCTCTAAATGCTGGCGTCTATAGAACCTTGAGCGTGGTGGTGCCCGAAGATACCATTGTGAGCGCTAGGTGGCCCGTCGCGGTGTCGGGTTTTGTGATGCCTTTTGAAAAAATTATGAATGCGACTTTTGCTTTGTTTTCGAGAGTAATACCCGAAAAAGCTTTAGCTTGCGCGTTTAATATCGAGTACCTTCAGACTGGTGGTTATGACGTATCAGGACAATCACGACCTTTTTTCATGTATTACGATTGGCTATCAGGAGGATGGGGTGGAAGAAATGGACGCGACGGTTTAGGCGTTACCGCTTCTCCTTTCGGAGTTGGTCTAATGACCCAACCTGTTGAAGGTCAGGATAGGCTTTATCCCGTAAGAACTGAAAGTTTTGAAATATCTACGGATAGCGCTGGACCGGGTCAGTGGCGAGGTGGGGTCGGCCTAGAAAAGTCAGGAACAATCATGGAAGTCGAGCAATGTGTTTTGTCTTATCTTTGTGATAGGGAGAGGGCTGTCGTATGGGGGATCGAAGGAGGTTTGCCTGCTAAACCGCATGGATTATGGCTTCGACGAAAAGGGCAGAAAGAAGAAGAATTTTTAGGGGCAGCTTTTTCGAACGTTCCGGTTTCGAAAGGCGAACGGTTTAGAAGAGGAACCTCTGGCGGAGGCGGGTATGGAGACCCTTTGAAAAGAGAACCTTTACTGGTACTGGAAGATGTTGTTGACGACTACGTTTCATTAGAAAGGGCTAGGAAAGATTATGGAGTAGTCCTAAATGTTGTTGACAGAGATACTGCAACATATACCATCGACGAGCCAGCTACAAAAAAAGAGCGTGCTTTAATTTCCCGAAAGCGGAAGAAATGGTTGGCCGAAAAGCCTAAAAAGATTGCTGAAAAATATAGGGATGGAGAACTTGATATGTATGATCTGATCCGTCGTTATGGTGTCATATGCGATTGGGGAACTGGAGAGTTGTTTGAAAAGACGACCGTCGAATTTAGGAAGTTGCTCCGCGATCGGGCGGCAATGTTTTGGGATTAATGATAAATGGGTGAATAGGAGGTAGATATGAATCAAAAGACGGCGATGCAGGAAAGAGATCTGAATGCGGTCTTCCATCCGATGACGGATATGTCGAGATTAAACCAAGACGGCCCATTAATGGTTGTGCGAGGTGAAGGTATTTATGTCTACGATGAGAAGGACAACCAATATATCGACGGATTGGCGGGCTTGTGGTGTACCTCGTTGGGCTACGCTAACGAGGAAATAGCCGAAGCTGCATATTCGCAGATGAAGACCTTATCTTACGCGCACTTGTTTCTGGATAAAAGTTCGGATATCGCGGTACGACTAGCAGAACAACTCAAAGAAATGGTTCCCGGCGATTTTTCTAAAGTGTTCTTTGGATTATCTGGATCCGATGCGAATGACACTCAGGTAAAATTGGTTCGCTATTATAATAACGTCATTGGTCGCCCTCGTAAGAAAAAAATAATAGGGCGCCATAAGGGGTACCATGGAATCGCTGGTACCGCGGCCAGCGCTACCGGTCATGAGGCGTACCATAAAGGTTTTGATCTGCCTATTGACGGTTTTTTGCATACAGAGTGTCCTCATTATTATCGGAACGCAGAGGCTGGTGAAACAGAAGATCAATTTACGACCCGATTAGCGGAAAACCTCGAGAGCTTGATACTTAAAGAAGATCCGGATACGGTCGCTGCATTTATTGCGGAGCCAATAATGGGAGCGGGAGGGGTGATCGTTCCGCCAGATTCGTATTTCCCCAAAATACAGGCTGTCCTGAAGAAATATGATGTTCTTTTTATCGATGATGAGGTGGTTACCGGTTTCGGACGGACTGGAAACCCCTTTGGAGTCGACACTTTTGATTTGAAACCAGATACGGTTACGTTAGCGAAATCGCTAACATCGGCCTATATGCCCTTGAGTGCAGTGATGATTCCCGAGTTTATTTATCAGGCGATTTTAGAGGCGAGCAAAAAATGGGGAATATTCGGGCACGGATTCACTTACACGGGACACCCGGTGTCTGTGGCTGTAGGGTCCAAAGTATTGGAAATTTACAAACGGGATAGAGTTTTTGAAAAGGCGTCTCGGTTGGGTGAGCAGTTCCAGTCAAAATTAAGAGCCTTTGAGAACCATCCTCTCGTTGGAGAGGTGCGAGGAAAAGGATTGATCGGGGCTTGCGAATTGGTGGCTAACAAAAATAGTGGTTTAGCATTTGAGGTTGATGCTGGAGTCGGTAAATATTGTCTCGAACGAATGAAAGCTCATGGTCTTATTGCAAGAGCCCTCGGCGATGCTATGTGCTTATGTCCCCCTTTAGTGACTTCCGATGATGAAGTAGGAGAGATATTTACGCGTTATGGCAAAGCACTTGACGAAACTCTTGAATATGCAACAAGGCAGGGTTTACTAGTCGCTTAGTTATTTTGTTTCTACTCATATGGCCTGTGTAATTTGTCAGTTGTCCAGGGTGTTTCTGGCGGAATAGTAATCGTTGATGCCGAGTGCTCCCCTAAAGTCTTCACTCATGGCGACCATATTCTGTTCCAGTGGGATGCCCGCCGCGTTGGCAATTCTATCGAGCATCGAGAAGGTGGCGACAGTTGCAGATACTTCAGACAAGGCGTTTTTCCCTAATTTGTCCGTGATCGCGCCCCTGGTTTCAGACAGTTCCTCTAGATCCCGAGCGATTAATAGGTCGGTGAAACGTATTAGTAGGTCATCGATTTCAGAGCCCTTACCGCTCTTCTTGTCGATTACAGAGGCGAGGTTTATGTCCTTTCCTGCTACTTTGCTGCTTTCACGAAGCAGTGTTAAATGAGAGGTAGTTCAATAGAAGCATTCGTTGATGGCCGATGTGCGGCCTGCGACGAGCTCCGTCTCGCGTCGCCCGAAACTTTCTTCGTAGGAAAATTTAAAATTCATCAATTCTTGACCCGGCACATACTGTAGGGTCACTAAATCGATGATGTGTCGCGCTTCTTCCGGAACTAAGCTTAGGGCTCGAAAAATGAAAGGGGCTGCTAATTCTCCGTACAGCTCGGAGCCTTCCGATCCTCCTTGCGGACCACTGGGGATGGTTTTTAGCCACGCTCCTTCAGATGCAGCGTTGGTGGATTTTTTTCTTGTGGGTGTTTGATTGGATGGTGTGCCTAGCGTTAAAACTGGAATTCCAATCCCCTCACAAAACGTATCCAAACAGACTGCTCTGGCAGCGACTCCTACGCTTTCAACATACTCTTCTTCGCTTAGTCCTGATCGCAGTGCATCTTCCAGTGTTTCCCGCGTGATATGTTTGCCCCCTGCAGCTACTTGAGCGACTACTTCGCTTGCAGGGTTCAGCGTAGAATAGTTCTCGTCCTGGCCTTCTGAAGGGTCCCGTTGATATTCTTGGCCTTGTATAACAGCCCGAGCCAGCTTCGCCAGGTAGCTCCTTTCGGATCCGGTTAACCAAGTTCCCGATTCTACAAGTGATCCTACTTGATTTTCGTGCAGATTTTCTATTGCTTTTCGGACAGGGACAATAGCTTTTTCATAAATGGTCATCGGATATCCCCACAGGTTGGGTCTTTAAATTCTAGGTTATGTTGCAAGAAATGGTCAGTTTATTCAATGGTTAGTTGAGTCAATCGGATATGACGCAGTTAAAGGGTTTCTGCTTAATGTCGATTAAAAAACTGTATTAACGCGGGTAATGTGTTATCGACAGCCGATTTCCCCGATCGATTAAAATCGGCCTGTCGCCTATGTTTTTAGAGCACCCAAGAAGGCTAATGACCTGTCAAAGTCTTCTTTTTTTTCAACAGGCATAATCGCAGCACTAAAGTCAGTCACTCCTATTGATTGAATTACCTCTATTCTTGCTCGAAGTTCATTCTCATCGCCTATCAGGGCAAGATCAGCCGGGTTAGAAACCCCTTCTCTTTCTAGCATAGCTCTATAGCTGGGTAGCTCCCCATATTTTTTCAACCTTTTGGCTAACCTTGCTCGAACTGTTTCGGGATGATTCGTAAGAATAAGTGGAAATGCGGCGATAATTCTGACTTTGGGTCGGTTAGCTCCCAACGCGGCTTTTTGTATCCGCTTTATCATATAACTTTGTAACGTTTTCGGGCCAACCATCCAAGTAGAGGTCCCGGCAGACATTTTACCGGCTAATTGCAGCATAGTGGGGCCCAGTGCCGCAATAACGACTGGTAGATTTATTACCTCTGCTACTAGGGTTTGGAGGTTGGCGACTTTGAAAAATTTCCCCTTATAGCTCACTGCTTCGTTTCTTAAAAGTGGTAGGAGCACTTCTAGGTACTCTTTCATGTAAAGGGCCGGTTGCGCATATGAGAGTCCTAGAACATCTTCAATTACTATTCTATGGGACACACCAAGTCCTAGCGTAAAGCGCCCTTCGCAAACCTGAGCGGCTGTCATTGCTTGTTGAGCCAACGCCATGGGGTGTCTCGCTTGAATCGGGGTGACAGCAGTTCCTAGCTCAATCTTAGATGTTTCCGTGCCGGCGACCGTTAATGCCGAGATAGCGTCTGTTGTGCGGATATCTGTCGACCATAGAGAGTCCAGTCCAATTTCTTCTGCCTTTTTTGCTATTTTTACAATCTCGTCTACAGTTGCATTAGTTCCGTCGGCTCCTTGCAAAATACCTATTCTCATATAATTTCTCCAAAACAATCGTTTTTGAAATATGATTTCTTGTAGGAATACAGTCGTTTTAAGGGGTTTGATAAAAATCTAGTTCTGTGGATTCAGTATATATAGATTGTGCGGTTAAGTGGAGGACGGCTAAGAATTGGAGGGCTGTTGCTTGACGAATCTTTATGATGGAGAATCTGGAAGGTGGTGTTGGAGATTTAGGTCTGTGGTTTCTGAAATTAAATTCTATAATCGGCTATTTTTGACGCGCCATGCCAAGTCGGATTGGGATAGTGGAGCGAACGATTTTTCCAGATCTTTGGCGCGTCGAGGGGTGAAAGACGCTTTAAAGATGGGTAAATGGTTAGCTCAGTTCAGTTTGCCCGAGTTAATCTTGTGTTCTCCAGCAAAGAGAACTAGGGAAACCCTCGAATTTATGGAGCTTGGTGGGGAGCTAAATCTTGCAGAAATCACGGAATTTGCAGATGAACTGTATCATGCTTCCTCAGAATCTATCATTAAGTGTATCCAAAGATACCCCACAGCCGGGGACCTAATGGTTATTGGGCATAACCCAGGGTTGGAGGAGTTATTACTTTTGTTATTGGAGAATAATAAAGTACTTCGGAACTACGAAAAGCCGTTTCCCACAGGGGCGATTTACGAATTAGCTATTGGTGGTAAATTACGTCGATTAGGTCGTAATTCGGCAACGCTCTCAAACTTCATGCGGCCTAAACTTCTTTAGTATCGTCAGGCAATTCCTGGAGCCATTTTTGTATCTGAGAGGTGACCTACCGAAGCTAACTCTTTGACTTTCCATGGGGGGGAGCCGTCTACTGTCGTCACGGAAGTATTTCCAACAACAAAATCCGGATTCATCATTTCTACTGATATGATCAATTTTCGTTCGATCAGGGAACGAAGGACTAGTCCGTGAGTGACAACAGCCAAAGCTCCTTTAGTTTCTGATTTCTTTTTTGTAATTTCGTCCCAGGCTGAGTCGACACGTTGCTGAAATTTGTCCCAGCTCTCTCCGTTAGGCGGGACGTAATTTTCGGCGAAGACATCCAGATTTCCGAGCTCCGCATAAAACTTTCCACGTAGTTTGCCGAAGTTTCTCTCTCTAAGTAATGGGCAGACACAAAGTATAGAACCGGTGTCTTTAGCTATTTTCTGAGCGGTCTGTAACGCTCGCGTGTAATCGCTGGTCAAAACGATATCTATTCCGCGTTCTTGACTCAACTTCTTAGCCAAAAGAGTGGCTTGACTCAATCCATTGCCATTCAAAGGGGTTTTTGGGTGCTGAATGAAACCGCTGGCGTTACCCAAGGTTTCACCATGACGTATTAGCAGTAGGCTCATGGTTCTCCGACTTCTCAAGATTGGGTTTTCAGATTGAGCAGTTGTCTCTCGAATATGAAGGTCGATTAATAAACAATCACACCTCGAGCGTTCTTACCAGCTTCTAGATCCGCGAAAGCGTTCGGGGCCTCCTCGATCGAATACGTTCGGGTTACTAGCCCATCTAAATCCAGTTTCCCTTGTTTATACAAGTCTAAATACATGGGGAAGTCGACTTTAAAATTCGCGTTTCCGTACATACTTCCTTTTATTGTCTTGGCAGTAAAAGGCATTATCATAGCGCTCAGAGAAAATCTGTCATCGGGTCTACCTACTCCCACCAAGACAGCCATACCGTTTGCTCGAGCCGATTTAAAACATGCCTCCACCAGTTTTCCACTGCCTACCACTTCGAATGCGTAGTCAACTCCGATACCGTTAGTCAATCCTAAAATCTCTTTGAAAGGATCGTTTTTTGGGTTTACTACATCGGTAGCTCCGAATGCTCGCGCCATTTCCATTTTTTCGGTAGATAAATCCACCGCAATGATCTGTCTAGCGCCCGCGATTCGAGCTCCTTGTATAACATTAAGGCCTACTCCACCGCAGCCGAACACGGCAACTGTAGAACCAGGTTTCACTTCCGCAGTCTTTAGGGCGGCCCCAACACCAGTAGTAACACCGCAGCCAACTAACGCCGCAGCTTTCATATCAAATTGTTTATCTATCGCAACCACGCATGATTCGGGTACCACGCAGGCTTCTGCCATATTGCCGAGAAAAGACATAACGCTTATTTCTTGGCCCTTCAATTTTACTCTGCTAGTACCGTCGATTAGTCCGCCGTGCGGTTGATTTTCTCTGCAGAGGAAAGGCTCTGCCCTGAGGCAATTATAGCAGTCACCACAGTTAGGAATAAAGGATAGGACGACATGGTCTCCTTCTTGGACTTGAGTTACCCCGTCTCCAATCTTTTCAATTACGCCTGCTCCCTCATGACCCAAGACGGAGGGTAGTTTCCAGCGTATAGTCCCATTTATAATGGATAAATCCGAGTGACAAATCCCGGTAGCCTTCATTCTTACTAGCACTTCTCCGGTTTTAGGCGGTGCTAAATCTACGTCAACAACAGAAAAATTATCGACCTCGTGCGCGACTACTGCTTTCATGAAAACGGTCCTCTTTTTGATTGGATTTTTGCTTCACTTACCAGTATAAACTAACTATAAGGTATGGTCTCGTTTGAAGCTAATGTGGTTTATATTCGGGGGATACAGGTGATATCTAGCCGATGTACTATAATGAATTCGGCATCTCCAACGTGTAACCATCCAAAATATGGGCTGAATTGGTTCTTTAATTTTATGAAAAATACTTTTGAGTGTTGGTCTATAGAGGATTAAAGTGAGGCCGAATAAAGTTTTGAGATTGATATGGAAATAGGTTTTTGGTTGCTTTTAAGTTTGTTGTTGATAGCAGTGTTTCTTTTGATAGCTGCTTGGGGCAGGATTAGTTTATTAATGGCCACTAGAGAAGAACTTACAGGAGAAAAAAATGCATTGCAGTTAAAAAACGTTGAACTTGCGTCGTCCCTTAATTCCTCATCAGAAATGACGGAAAGGTTCGAATCGATCGCTCGCAAGATATTTGAATCTAACCAAGAAACTTTTGAATCTCGAAGTGCCAAGACAGTAGGTGCTTTGTTGAAACCTTTTGAGAAAGACATGAAAGAGTTTAAGCACAAGGTTGAGGTTTTTAATCGAGATAATCGAGATAGCTACATTGATCTTAACCGATAATTAAAAGCATTGAGAGAGGTTAATTTGACTTTAAATGAACAAGCGCTCGATCTCACCAATGCACTAAAGGGCGATAGTAAAGTAAGGGGGGACTGGGGTGAGGAGCGGCTGGACCGTATCCTGGAAGACTCAGGTTTTATAGAGGGGAGAGATTACTTCAAACAGTTTAGCTATGTTGACGATGATGGAGAAATGAAGCGGCCCGATTGCGTTGTTCGGCTCCCTCGAAATCGCAATGTGGTGATCGATTCTAAAGTTTCACTTGTCGACTACGCTAAGTACCAGGGTAACGAAAATACAGGCGAGAAAGACAGATACTTAAAAGCCCATATCAATTCACTGCGCAATCATATAAGGGGATTGAGTAAAAAAAATTATGGAGATTTAGCCGCTTCGTTGGACCAAGTTCTTTTGTTTGTACCTATTGAACCCGCTCTAATGTTGGCACTTGATGAGGCGCCGGAACTAGAACAAGAAGCATTATCGGCTGACGTGGTCTTGACAAGCTCCTCTACGTTACCCTGGGCACTTAAAATTATTAGTTTTTTGTGGACGCGAGAACCACAGACAAAAAATGTGTTGGATATCGCGGAGGCAGGTGGAAGGATTCATGACCAGGTGGTCTTAGTCGCCGAATCAATGGAAAGTGTTGGTTCTCACATTGAAAAAGCCAAGGCCAGCTTTGAAAAAACAAAAAGTAGGATGACGAGCGGTAAGGGCAATTTAGTTTCTCAGATTAATAAATTGCGTGAAATGGGCGCAAAAACTAAGAAACAAATTCCTGCTGAGTATGCAGAAGATCTACTCAGCCACCAAGTGCCTCCCGAGTCTGACGATTAGTGAAAATAGATTACTGAAAGAACGTTATTCCGCACTTATTTGGTGCAAAAAAGGAACATATAGGATTGGGACGTTCTAAAATAGTGCATAAAAGATTTTCTAATGTGTGATTCTCGAAGAAATTGACGGCATAATATTTGCAGTCGGTAATTTTTATATCGAAAAGGTTTTTTAAAAATATAGCAGAGGAAAATTGGGCGATGAAAACTAAGTTGGAATACATTTGGCTAGACGGTGCGAAGCCTACGCAGTCTTTACGCAGCAAGACTAGGGTAGAGACCGGAGATTTTAATGGGACGCTCGATGAGTGCCCGATGTGGGATTTTGATGGGAGCTCGACTCAGCAGGCCTCTGGAGATAATGCTGATACCCTGTTGAAGCCGGCCGGTATTTTCCCGGATCCTGGCAGAGACAATGCCTTTCTGGTGATGACTGAAGTTTTGAATCCTGATGGTTCTCCACATGAATCGAATGGTAGAGCAACTATCGATGATGACGATGACGATTTTTGGTTCGGTTTCGAACAGGAATATTTTTTGTGGGATGCGAAAACTAGATTACCACCAGGTTTTCCGGCGAACGGATTTCCTCCTCCCCAAGGCCCTTATTACTGTTCTGTAGGTGCCAATAACGCTCATGGCAGAGCATGTGTGGAAGACCATTTGGATATTTGTCTTGACGCCGGTTTAAATGTTGAGGGTATCAATGCTGAGGTGGCAGCCGGGCAGTGGGAGTTCCAACTGTTTGCTAAGAGTGCGAAGAGAGCCGGTGATGAGCTCTGGGTTGCGCGATATCTTTTAGAACGAACTGGAGAGGATTACGGTTATGCCATTAATTGGCATCCGAAACCTTTCGGGGAACTGGATTGGAACGGATCTGGCATGCACTCTAATTTTTCAAATGGTACGATGCGAGAATCTGGAAAAGAAGAAACGTTCACCAAAGTCTGTGAGGCATTCGGGGCAAATATCGAGCGTCATATAAGTGTATACGGTGCAGATAATGCTCAACGTTTGACCGGCGAACACGAAACTCAGTCGATTGATACATTCAGTTACGGAGTAGCTGATCGTGGTGCGTCGATTCGGATTCCTGTTGCGACCGTTCAGGCTGGATGGAAAGGAAGGCTAGAAGACAGGCGCACCGCCTCCAATGCTGATCCATATCGTGCGGCAGCGGCTATCATAAAAACTACTAAAGAGGCGCTTGCGTAGCGAGTTAGTAAAGACTTCCCGTATGCCGCCGCCGGGCTAGCACTACAATATGGGGTGCCGTTAGGGCACCCTAAAACCGAGCCTGATGTCATCCTCTTCCTATGTAAGGCATTGCTGTTGCCATTACGGTCATAAACTGGACGTTCGCATCTAACGGCAGCTGAGCCATATGCAAAACTGATGAGGCCACGTGGGAGACTTCCATCGTGGGTTCTGCCAGGACGCTACGGTTAGCTTGTGGGACACCCTTGGCTATACCAGCCGTCATATCGGTAAGCGCGTTTCCTATGTCGATTTGACCGCAAGCAATGTTAAAAGCCCTTCCATCAAGCGATAAGGTCCTAGTGAGGCCAGTTATGGCATGTTTTGTAGAAGTGTAAGCGACGGAGCCGGGTCGCGGAACATGGGCCGAAATGGACCCATTGTTGATAATACGCCCTCCTTGAGGGGTTTGCCTACGCATAATGCGGAAAGATTCTCTCGCGCACAGGAACGCGCCGGTAAGGTTTACGTCGATCATGCTGTTCCATTTTTCCAGGCTCAATTCGTCTATCGTGGAGGCTGGTATAACCATTCCAGCATTGTTAAAAAGTACGTCTAGCCGACCCCACTGATCTTCGATGCGATTAAAGGCTTCTGACACTGTCGCCGCGTCGGAGACGTCACACGGAATAACCAGGGTTTTACGACGATTATCAGCGACTCTCTCTAAGACTTCTTTTCTACGGCCTAAAAGGGCTACTTTGTAGTTGTTTTCCAAAAATAGATCGACGCAACTTTTGCCAATACCAGTACCGGCACCAGTTATCGCTATCACGTTAGAACTTTCTTGAGACATGTAATCAGTTAGGTTACTAAATAAGGGGGCGGACTTGCTCTGCTCCTTTGAATAAGATGTCGCGTGTGGCATTCGCCGCTCGCTCGTGGAATTTGCGAGCTTGATCGTCTAGATCGCGCTTTGGGCTGGGAGCGAGTTCAAAATGTCCAAATTCGTCTTTTCCCCGACATAAAGAGGCACTATCCCATTCAACGGCTAATTGTTTCGCGATCGTCGGAATATATTGAATAGAGAGCCCGATTCGCCGGTCGTCCGTTCGATTGGCCCCCGAACCATGAGCTATTCTAACGTTGTGAAGAGAAATTTGCCCTGGTTGCAGTTCCATGGCTACTGTTGAATTCTGGTCAATAGGGGCGTCGATTTCCTGGCCCCGCGTAAGCAGGTTGTCATTTTCATATTTGTCAACGTGAGGCAAAATTTCCCCTTTATGGCTGCTTGGTAGAACCTTCATACAACCACTCTCAATTGTTGCTGGTGACAGGGCAAGCCAAACATTCACAAGGTCATCCGTATCTAGTCCCCAATACCTAATATCTTGGTGCCACGAGACAAAAGAACGGCTTTTTGGCTCTTTAATCCACCATAACGTGTTCCAACAAAGTATATCTGGTCCAATAATGTCTTCAACCGCATCTAAAATAGTGGGATGTCTTACAAATTCATCAATCCAGGTGAAAAGAAGATGACTGTTACTCCGGTGTGATCCCTGAATGGTCTGTCCAGACTCTTTTTCGAAGGACTCAAGCTTGTCTCGGTAGTGTTCTACTTGTCTTTCACTTAGGATGTTTATTGGTAAGAAAAACCCGTCCTCACGATACGCTGCAACTTCTTCTGAGTTTAACAATTTTGTAACCATTTATTTCCCCTCCTCGTTTTAAGAACAATAATCTTCAAATTGTTCCAATCATCGCCGATTGCCCTCCGTCTACCGGTAAGCAAGCGCCAGTTATGAACCTGGCTTCATCAGAAGCTAGAAAAAGCGCTGCATTGGCGACGTCCCATGCGCTGCCCATCTTATTCCCTAATGGTACACTCGCGTTCCGTCGTTTAACTAATTCTTCTCGATTGTGGCCAGCAGCAACATAACCTTCTATGGCCATGGGAGTATCCATAAGCCCAGGCATTATTACGTTGGCCCGAATCCCATGTTTAGCGCCCCCAGTCGCCAATGAGTGGGTATAAGCGTTAAGCGCCGCTTTAGACGCCTTATAAGAAACAAGCCCAAACTCGCAAACGGCGGCAATCGACGAGATGTTAATAATACTCCCGCCTTTTTGGGAACGCATAACAGGTAGTATATGCTTGCAGGTAAAAACGACGGAAGTTAGGTTTACGTCAAGTATGTTTTGCCAGACATCGTTCGTGATTTTAGTAGGTCCAGTATCTCCGAAACCTATCCCTACATTGTTGTGTAAAATGTCTATTCGCCCAAATTTTTCTATACATTTCTGAGCGATCTTTTTGCAATGATTTTCGGATGTAACGTCTGCCTCTAGAGCACTACCTTGACCTCCCCGCTTTTTTAGCATGTCGAGGGTTTCCATAGCAGAATCTGAGCATCGGTCAACAACCAATACTTTTGCTCCTTCTTCAGCGAAACGGATTGCTGTCGCTCTCCCGTTGCCGATAGAGTTACCAGGAGTTTGGCCGCCACCCACTACTATCGCGATTTTTCCTTTTAGTCGACCCACGTCTTTCTTCCTTCAGAATTCCGAGATTAGTTTTATTCATTTTCATCGAAAAGCCGGCATGATGAGCTCTGCGAAATCGCGGTAGACCTTAGTAGCTTGGTCTGCATCAGGTAGCAGATTCACTTCCTTAAGCCCGTTTTTTTCCATCTGTTTGATCTGTTCGATAATTTCGTCTGGAGTACCGACTATACAAGATTCCTTGATCGCCTCTGGTGTTACAAAATGTTTTTCATCAGGCTGCATGTATGTGCAGTGTCCATCATGAATTTGCCGAAAACGAGCTTTTTCCGGTAAGCTGAAGTTTTTCACTCGATCGACATATTGCTCCCAGACGTTAGCGAAATGAGATGGGACGAGTTCTCCGGGCTCGCCGGCTTTTTTCCAAATTTCATAATAAAAATGTAATTCGCAGGCCACCCACGATCCGACTTCATTAATGACTCTGTCGTCAGTCAATTTCTCTCCTGGACGGAGAATACAGGGGGCAGTCAGAAAAGAAGTACGAAAATCGTCTTTCAAAGTACGTCCTACACTTTGCGCACCCCCATAAATTTGCTCGAGGCGACTGGTGATTTCATACGATGCTCCTCCGATAGTCACCCAACCATCGCCATATGCGCCGGTGGCTTCACAAGCTTTAGGACCGTTAGCAGCCACGTAGATTGGGATATGGTTATCCAAGTTCAAGTAATAACGGTCTCGGTGGAGAAATTGAATTTCGGTAGTTCGTTTCCGAAATGTGTAATCGACTGCTTCACCGTTAAGGAGTGCTCGTACGACTCTGAGATATTCCCTGAATTCCTTAACAGGCATTGGGTCTTGCCCCATCACCCGCATCGCAGTATGCCCGGTTCCGATTCCGAGGAAAGTCCTTCCAGGAGCTAATTGATTAATCGTTCCGATAGAATGGGCAGTGACGGGTGCTATTCTCGTGCCTGGAATAGAGACACCTGTCCCGATCTCTATTCTAGATGTGTTAACCGCCGCAAGGGCTAGGGTGGCGTAGCAGTCTGACCAGATCATCTGGGAGTCAGGAACCCACGCTCGATCAAACCCCAACTCTTCAGCATATCGAATAACGTCCCATCGATTTATGTTTGGATCAACTGTGACTGCAAATTTCATCTTTTTAAACCCTCATAATATAAAATGTTGATATTTCTGTAATTGAATATGTCTTTCTAAGTTATAGGTTATCTAAAAGCAGGTATAACAAGTTCCGTAAAATCTCGATAAACCTTACGAGTTTGGTCGGACATCGGCATAATGTTTATTTCATTTATACCCGCCCGTTCTTTCTCTTTAATTCGTTCAATTATCTCGTCTGGTTCCCCTACAAAACAACAAGTGCCTATAGCTTCCGGTGTCACGAAACATCTTTCTTCTGGTACTAAATGAGTTGCGTGATCGAGATGAATTTGCCGAAATTTTGCGTTCTCAGGCAGGCTGAAATTATTCACGCGCGTAGTATATTGGTCCCATATATTTGCAAAATGGTCCGGGATCATTTCTTCTGGCTCGCCGGCTTTTTTCCAAATTTCATACCAGAAGTGTAACTCAGTCGTCACCCACGATCCGACTTCATTAATGACTCTGTCGTCAGTCAATTTCTCTCCTGGA
>CAZXQY010000054.1:0-13989 GCA_964642505.1 uncultured Gammaproteobacteria bacterium
TAACTTCAGCTGATTTCGACTGAGTGTTAACTTGCCTTCTACGTAATGCCTAGGACTAATATCGGCGACACCTTCTTCTTTACTAAGTTCGTTTATCAATTTGATAAATAGTAAACCGTTTCCAAGTTGATGGAAAAAAGAATTGGTCGCAAAATCTCCATCCCCAACCACAATCACAGTAGCTTTTGTATCCAAATCCTTTGTTATAACCCCAAGTGTTCGCGGCCCGAATGAATCTTCCGCGCCTTCTAAGACACTTTTCGGCCCCGTCGATATCAGAACATCTGTTCTTAACTTACGATTCACCGGCTTCAGAGTCGGTTTCAATTCCATAGCACCTGGAAAGAAAGATAGTGGTAGGCCTCTAGTGGCACGATGTCTCGGATAATCAGAAATCGCCGGCGTAGACGGGTCCGCCCAATAGTGACTGTCCAAATCTTTGATCCTACGTCGTCCGACGGATATTCCGTATTCACTCAATATATCCTCCAAACCGGCCCTAACATCTGGTTCCAACAAAAACAGTGCTCGACCCGAGTCCTCCAAATAACCCTTCAAAACCTCATTTTCCCTATCGTGGAACGGAGCCTGAGGTGACGCGACCACTAACATCGCGCAGTCTACCAACGAATCAGGTCCTCGAATTAGCATTCGTTGCTCAACTTTAAATCCCAATAATTCTAAGGATTTGCGAGCCATACCCATCCCATGCCTTTCATGGAGAGTGATAGGCCTCCCTCCCGTAGAGTGACTATGTTTCGTCATCGTGTCTTCTGAGTGATCGTGAGTCTGCAAACTAAATGGGTTGCTCTCTATATGACCGTCGCTGAAGCATACTAAACCCATTTCCTCGCTAACAACCCGAACCAGAGCATTAATGAAACCAACTTCCGTCGGTTCATTGAACGATACAGTTCGACCTTCACTTTTAAAAACACCGCTACCTGAAAACCGGATCCCATTGGCCTCAGCCAGTGAAGGCTCTAAAATAGGATCAAACATTTGTACGGAAATGAATTTAGATTTATTAGCAAGGTCTCTGAGAGTACTGGCGGAGTCTTTTAATGCTCGATTTCTCATGTCATAGGCGAAAACGATATGGACAGGCTTGGAAATTTTGTCGACAACTTTTTGTGTACTCTCAGAGAGACTGTAAATTTTAGCCGTAGTGAGATCTAATCGATAAGGGTGTTCTATGACCAAAACGTTCAGTACAGAACATAAAATTATTGTTAACCCCAATTGCAGAAGAGATTTCCACTTCGATAGTCGCACAATCCGTTACTTCCTAACCGCCAGGGCCGTGGAAGAGGCCACTAAGCAAAGAACTATTGAGCTTAGAAAATAAACGACCGACCCCAAATCTAAGACTCCTCGAATTAAGTCGAGATACGCCTCTGAAAAAGACACATGAATAATAATTTCGGACACGATCTTGGAAGTCGTCAGGGCAGTCGCATAGTCTGCAAACCATAGAGCTATTAAAACAATCCAAGTTACCACTGCAGATACGATCTGATTTTTTGAAAACACGGAGACCAAAACCCCAATCGCTATAAACGTACTTCCCAACAAAGTAATACCTAGATATCCTCCTAAAATTGGTCCAAGATCAGGCTCTGAGAAGATCATTAAAACGGCGACAGAAGTCATACTTCCAAGCAACATAATAGCGAGGAGAGTTAATAGAGCTAAAAATTTCGTCAATACCATTAGATAACTTCCTATCTGTAGGGTTACTAGAAGCTCATAAGTGCCTTGTCTATACTCTTCTGGGAAACTCCTCATAGACATAAGAGGCGCCAGAAGTAATAAAAGAATACTCATGTTATGGAACGCACTAACCATATCGATTGCTGAAACAAAAATCTTATTGAAACTGAAAAAAAAGCCACTTGCTAACCAGAAAGAACCAATGACGACGTAACCAATAGGAGTCGCGAAATAGTGCTCTAATTCACGACTGTATAAACTTAAAACCTTTCGCATTATCTCGCTTCTTTTCTCATCGCCCTCAAACGCGCTTCCAGGCTTGTTTCTAATTCTTGAAAACTAAACAATTCTCCCCCACTCGTTAGTATTCGAGAAATTTGTGGTTTTTCCAGGGGCCGCAGACTTAAAACCAACCGGTAAACCAAGCCATTGACTTGTTCTTCTTCTAATATGCAATTCGGGACGGCAGACTCTAAACCCTGCCGGAGAACATTGATTCTCGAAGTTCTAACAAGAACTTCAACACGAGAATCCAAACCTTCTTCCTTGATGTTAACTAGAATACCATCATCCAAAAAAACGGACCTACTACATATGGTTTCTATTTCCTGCATTACATGGCTAGAAAATAATATCGCCCGATCATTCGCCGCTTCTAGAATCATTGCTCGGATATCTACCAACTGAAAGGGATCAAGACCATTCATCGGCTCGTCTAGAACTAAAAGATCTGAATCTCCCAAAAACGCTTGAGCCAATCCTAGTCGTTGCCGATAACCCTTCGACAGATTACCGATTACGCTATGTCTAACGGAAACCAATCCGAAAGCAGCGACAACCTTATTGACTTGCTCCAAAATCCCATCGCTGGGGATGTTTTTAAGGGTAGCAATGAATCTAAGATAACGTTCTACCTTAGACGCATCGTATAATGGAGCCCTTTCGGGAAGATAACCAATAGTAATTGCATCGTTATTTGAACGGCCAGTGGGACTTGCATGTTTAACAGTACCGCCATCTGGCAAAAGGAATCCAACGACAATTCGTAATAGCGTAGTTTTACCTGCTCCGTTAGGGCCTACTAACCCAACCACTTCCTTCGGCAGAACTGAGAGATCAACACTTTTTAAAACACTGTTTCTTCCAAATTTCTTTGATACCCCTTGTAACTCGAGAACAGCCTCCTGGGTTCCAGTCATTTTAATTTTTTAATTCCCTACCTCGATCAACCACCAGGACTAGTCATAAAATGTATCGTGTTTATGCTCCGAGTATTGCTGGATACCATGTGAATACCAGATCGAACCTTCGTGGGCATCACGGAGCATTTTCAAACGGTCAATAGATTTCATCGACTCGTAAGTATTCCAAGTAATTCCAGGTATAGCACCCGCCTCATTTTCAGGTGTGTAAATCGCGTCTCCAGCCAGGAATAAAGTACCCGTATTTTCCAGTTTCACCATTAAGGATTGATGTCCTTGTGTATGACCTTTGGTGTCCAAAACAACAACCTTGCCATCACCAAAAAGGTCGAAATCGCCATCTAGCTCAAGGTAATTAAAGTTTCTCGCATCATCGTAATCTTTTAAAACAAAGGCCGCTCGTTGAAACTTTTCCGGCCACCAAGCAGCCTTTAGTTCCTTCCGCTGAACAACATGGATGGCTTTTGGAAACATTTCCATGTTACCTGCGTGATCTAAGTGCATATGAGAATAAATAACATACTTAACGTCATCTACTGAAAAACCAAATTTTTCCAACCATTTATCTATCACCTGATCACGTCTTTGATTTGGTAGAAACGCAGAGCATAGTCCCTTGCCCCAATAATTCTCACATTTGCCATCCGATACCAATACATTCATACCCGTGTCGTATAGCAACAAACCTCTGGGATGCTTTATAATATACATTGCAACAGGAAATTCGAGAATCTTCCCTACGTCCTTCATTGCCGTAAGCCAACCTTTATCAAATTTCAATACACCGCTGGATACTTGGTACAACTTTATCGGTTCCGCAGATGATACGGGTAAAGAAAAGGAACCCAAGATATATAATAAAACTAGGAGTTTGCCGTTAATACTTCGCTTCGCCATACTCGTTTTCTCCCCAAAAGATTTTTATTTTCAACCAAATCTACGTGTTTCTCGCCGTCATTTCATCCCCTAGCACCATGCTATTCATCTAAAGAACCGCCAAAATCGTGGCCTTTAGCACGTTTCGCCTCTAAATAGCGCTTGTTATAATCGTTAATCCCAGCACCTATTGGTTCTGCTTTCAAGATCGACAAACCGTTTTGTTTTAGCTGCCGAGATTTCTCTGGATTGTTAGATATTAACCTGATGCTACCGACCGGCAGCAAATGTTTAAGAACGATAGCCGCGTCGCTAAAGTCCCGTGAGTCCTCTGGTAATCCCAGGCTTTTGTTGGCCTCATAAGTATCTTGTCCATTATCCTGGAGCAGATACGTGATAGCCTTAGCCCACAAGCCAATACCTCTCCCTTCGTGACCGCTCATATACACGACGGCACCGGTTCCATCCTGTCTTATTCGGTTAAAAGATTCCGCCAACTGCGGTCCGCAATCGCACCTCATCGAACCAAAGATATCACCGGTGAGACAACACGAGTGGACTCTGACCAACGGGTGATTAGCTTTTTCGAAGCCCGGCAACGCTAAGATAGAGTTTACTGACATAGTACTACCGATCAATCGCCGGAAAGCTTCCCCATTACCGCATTCAACACTAAGACCAGCTTGAACAACCGCAGAAAGTTCAGTTCGTCTGACGAAGCAGTACCAATCTAGCACAACTTCTTCTCCATCCGGAAACGTTTTAGGTATGGGTACCGGTCCCAAAATGGAAATAAAAGGCTCTCCATCATCTTCGGAAAGGACTCTGCCGTCACGGTCTAGGGTCTTTAATTTCCCCTGCTTTTCCAGAAGAATACGGACACCTTCGTCAACGTAGCTAAACATGGATAATTAGCGCACAAACCTAGCCAAAAACTTATTCAATTTTAGCCCACTAACGATTCTAAAGCAGAGTAATCGGGACCTGGCTTACCATCGGCACGCAGTGCTTGAACCACCACCTGATCAGCTCCGTTTTCGAGGTAGCGTACCAATTTGCTCTTTACGCTCGCTACGTCACCCCATAAAACCATGGCATCCATCAAACGATCGCTACCACCATTTTCCAAATCTTCTGCTCCAAAGCCCAACCGGAACCAGTTCTTGTAATAATTCGGCAACGGCATATATGGACTCAAGGCAGCTCGTGCTACTTCGCGAGCCTCGACCGGATCTTCCGTAAGACAGACTTTCTGTTCACAAAAAATTAGGCCAGAGGACCCCATAGCTGCTCGAGAAAGGGCTACCTGGTCCGGTGTAATATTGTACGGGAAAGTTCCCATAGTCTTCTCAGACGACAGCTTCGACATATTAGGGCCAAGCGCTGCCAGGACCGTCTGTTTTTCCTCCGGAGCTCCTCCAAAAGCCTCCCAAGCAGCATCCATATCCTCCAAGTATTTTCTCATTGTAGCAACCGGCTTAGAATACTCGTGCCCCCGTACATCAGATACTAGAGGAGCATGTGACACTCCTAAACCTAAAACGAAACGCCCCCCGTACAGAGCATTCAAACTATTACACCCCATTACAGAAGCCGAGGAATCACGAGCGTAAATATTTGCTATACCACTGGCTACAATCAATTTAGAACTCTGGCTAAGCAAGTATCCGCCTATCGCAAAAGTTTCATAATTGAAAGCCTCGGGATACCAAAGGGTGGAATATCCTAACTCCTCCGAACGACTACAAAGCTCAGAAAGTCCTTTAGCATCAAGTTGATCCGTAAATGCGAACACTCCATATTTTCCGAATTTCATTCTGACCCCCTAAATAGTCTTGGAAATTTTCTTTGTCGGTCGACAATCTTATAACCTAATTCTACCTGGAATTGACAAAACTAGCAGCTTTTCCCTTATAAAAATTGTACATACTCAACGGTCGTCTTGGTAACATATAGGAAAGTTGAGCGTTTCTAATCTAATATTAAGGTGGGCACATGATCAATCGGACAGTCTACTCGGAAGAACACGAAATATTTAGAGAAAGCGTCAAAAAATTTGTCGCAAAAGAAATAGAGCCCTTTCACAGTCAATGGGAAAAAGATGGAATCGTAAGTAGGGACCTCTGGTTGGCAGCCGGCGAAAACGGATTACTGTGTTCATTTATTCCCGAAAAATATGGCGGCCCCGGTGGCGATTTTTTACACACGGCAATTGTCATCGAAGAATTAGCTAAAGTAGAGGCGAGCGGCCCGGCGTTTCATCTACATTCTGGAATTGTAGCTCCCTACATTCTCCACTATGGCTCTGAAGAACAGAAAACTCGTCTACTACCGAAAATGTGTAAAGGAGAAATAATTGGGGCTATTGCAATGAGCGAACCGAATGCTGGTAGCGATTTGGCAGGCATACAAACTGGAGCTGTGCGTAAGGGTGACGAATACACGATAAATGGCCAAAAAACCTTCATTTCAAATGGGCAATTAGCAGATCTTGTTGTAACAGCCTGCAAGACGGACAAAGAGGCTGGCGCAAAAGGCATTAGTCTACTTCTAGTCGAACGCGGTGACCACGGTTTTTCCCGAGGAAGGAATCTAGATAAAATCGGATGGAAAGCACAGGATACCTCTGAACTGTTCTTCGAAGATCTGAAAATACCTGTTGACAGACTGCTAGGAGATGAGAATAAGGGTTTCTCTTATCTGATTGACGAACTAGCACAAGAAAGGCTTATTGTTGCCATAAGAGCAGCCGCAACAATTGAGGCAGCCTTAGACGAAACAGTCAGGTACACAAAAGACCGAAAGGCTTTTGGAAAAACTGTTTTCGGGTTTCAAAATACCCGTTTCAAGTTGGCTGAAGTTAAAACTCAAGCGACGGTTGTTCGCGTTTTTGTGGATCAATGTCTCTACCTACATATAGGGAATAAATTATCAGCCGACGACGCCGCTATGGCAAAATTGTATAGTACTGAGATTATGTGCTCGGTTCTGGACGATTGCTTGCAGCTTTTTGGAGGATATGGCTACATGTGGGAGTTTCCCATCGCACGAGCTTGGGCAGGTCAACGGGTCGCCCGTATAGCTGGCGGGTCCAGTGAAGTAATGAAAGAAATAATATCGCGGACCCTGTAAAACGGGAATGCCATAATCAAGGACCTTGAGTTTGCATAAATCTGAACATTGCAAAAATCCACTTCGCACGGTAGACGTAGATGGCCACGTTCTTGAACCCAGAAACACTTGGAAGGAATACCTGGAGCGAAAATATAGGAACCGATCGATCGAATTCGCGATGGAAGACTCAGGAGAAGTACTGCTAGTAGACGGCAACCCCCTGGAAGTCGTTCGGAATCGAACAGCCTTACTTGGGGGTATTGACTGTGATCCAGAAGTTCTTCTGAGGGGCGGGAAAAAACTCGTTTACGAAGACGGTTGTCCGCCAGGATCTTATCTTCCGGCAGAGCGTCTAAAAGTCATGGATAGAGAAGGAATTGATATTTCGTTACTGTATCCGACGGTAGGGATTTGCTGGGAAGGAAAAACTAACGACGGCGAGTTGGCGGCCGCTTATACTCGAGCTTACAACCGGTGGCTAGTCGATTTTTGTAGCTACAACCGACAACGGCTGATCCCAATAGCTCACATATCACTCTTAGATCCTGGACTAGCCGTAAAAGAAATAAAAAGAGCGGCGAAAGATGGTTGTAAAGGAATATTTTTATCGCCCGATTTAAAATCCAGAGGAATGCGACATTTTGATCATCCTGAGCTCAGGAAAGTGTGGGCTACAGCCCAAGATTTGTCATTACCGGTCAGTTTTCACGTAGTTGTTAGAGACGAGCGAAGTCACAGCTATTTTGATCCAAAAGGGGAGAAGGCCTATCGATTTGGTTTATTTGACTTTTCTTTCTTGGCTATAGATGTAATGGCGGCATTCACCGAATTTCTCTCGTTAGGGCTACTTGAACAATACCCAAGCCTCAAGGTTGCCATCCTTGAATCCGGGGCGAATTGGATTTCAGCATGGTTAGACCGGATGGATCACAAATTTGAGGTTGTACGAAGCACTACTACGTTAACAAAAAAGCCTAGTGACTATTTTTTCAGACAGTGTATTGTTTCGGCGGATCCGGACGAAACACTAACCGGAGCAATTGTGAATCACATGGGTGACGATTATTTTGTATGGGCCTCTGATTATCCTCATGTAGATGCAAGTTACGGCGTACTGAACGAAATTAAAAAAAACCTAGCCGGAATCAGCCGAGAGTCAAAGAGGAAAGTACTCGGAGATAACGCCATACGTTTCTACGGATTGAGCTAACCGGCTAAATTATGCGTTAACGTCCCCTATAAACCGGTTTCCGCTTTTCCATAAAAGCGCGAGGACCCTCCTGTGCGTCTTCCGTTTCGAAAACGGGAGAAGAAATTCTCGTTTCTATTTCTAGTGCCTCCAATTCTGGAACACCCAGACATGCTCTAGCAGACTTTCTAATTGCCTTCACGGCTATAGGGCCATTAGCGGCGATCTTGTTAGCTATATCTAGGGATTTCGCGAAGAAATCATCTGTAACATAATTTAGAAACCCTAGACCCAAAGCTTGATCAGCAGATATTAAATCGCCGGTCAACAATAATTCCATTGCTTTACAATAAGGTAGCTGACGTGGAAGACGAACGCTGGATCCTCCTGCCGGAAAGATAGCCCACTTAACTTCCTGAACACCAAACTTAGCAATCGGACTCGACACTCTAATATCAGTTCCTTGCAGGATTTCCATACCACCCGCGATACCATGCCCGTTCACAGCAGCGATAATCGGTTTCTCTACATCAAAACTTCGCAAAAGAGTGCGCTCTAAGATACCGCGATCTGATAACACTCGTTCATCCCACTCATTCTCCGCTTTTCTACTACCTGACATCAACGGAATTAATTGCCCCAAATCAGCCCCTGCGCAAAACACATCTCCTAGACCCGTCAGAACCGCAACGCGAATAGTGTCGTTATCTCTTATTGTTTCCCAAACATCGGCTAATTTTACTGCCAACTCGGGATTGATAGCATTTTTTGCCTCCGGTCGGTTAAGTTTTATAATACCGACGTATCCCTCAATATCATATTCTAAAACCGCCATAATCGAACCCTCTATCATTATTTTGTATGTCGATAAATGTTAGACTAACACGTTTTAGTAATACCGAAAGAAAAACCGACCTTTGTACTTAAGGTACGAATAGTATTTATTGTGAATATTACTTGGGTATCATCCAACAAAAAAAATAGGTTAGGTACGCAGACCAGGCTCATGTCTAGACCATCAAATATAGATTGGAAACAAAATGAACTTACCATAATTAGGACTGCTCCAGCCTCGTTTGAAACTGCCATTAACAGCGATTGGATACAGACCCCTGATTGTGCTGGTGAATGCGACATTCATTTCCTAAAGTGGAATAAACAAGGAATGGAGCCCGGCGTTCTACTGGTACACGGCGGCGGCGCACACGCTAGCTGGTGGAGGTTTATCGCCCCTTTGTTAAACGGGTACGAGGTGGCTGCAATAGACCTCTCGGGAATGGGTGACAGCGGTGTGAGACAAGAATATTCCGCCGCGCTTAGAAGTGAAGAGATTCAACATGTTCTCCGCAGCTGCTTCTCCCACGATCAACAGAAATTTTTAGTTGGACACTCCTTTGGGGGCTATATGAGTATGCGTTTCGCAGCCGACTATGGAAACCTTGTAGATGGTATAGTGATCGTCGACTCACCGATCTACAAACCAGAAGTAAATTTAACTAAGGCTCCTCGCCGGGCGTTGAACATAGAGAGATTCTATCCGTCTTTTGAAATAGCCTTAGAGCGTTTCAAACTCCTTCCTCCCCAGTCGTGTAGTAACGAATACATTGTAGAATTCGTCGCTCGGCACTCTATTAGAAAGAAAGAAAGAGGCTGGACTTGGAAGTTCGATATAGGCGCAATGGGAGGAAGCCGATGGGAGGAGCCATTCGACCAACATCTAAATCTAGAATGGCTCTTATTTACGGAGAACACAGCGCATTAGTTAATAAAGATACTGTGAAACACATGGGAACACTGATGCCACCTGCCTCTCCGATAGAAGAAATCCCTGATGCCGCCCACCACGTAATGTTAGATCAACCGAAATCTTTCGTGTCTTCTCTGAAAAAAATATTAGGCGCCTGGACTCCACCCTCTTAAATCGGAGAATCAGGATCGAATTTGGGTGAGCGTTTTTCTCTATGAGAGGCGATCCCCTCTTCGGCTTCCGGAGTCGTGAACCCAAGCATCTCGAGCGCCGTGGAGGCGTCGAAACTGGGACCAGCCATTCGATACCAATTATTCAACGCGTACTTAGTCCATCTCACCGCGGCTGGCGCACTATCCTTCAATCGACCTGCGATTTCCTCAGCTTTTTTTTGCAAAGCATCGTCTTCTACGCATAGAGACACCATACCTATTCGTTCAGCCTCTTCCCCATCCATCGGCTCACACAATAAGAGATGATATTTCGCTTTAGCCATCCCACATAGAAGAGGCCAATTTATGACTGCTGAATCTCCCGCGGCAACGCCAAGCCTTGTGTGACCATCTACTATTCTAGCCGACTTCCCAGCAATAGAAATGTCTGCTAGGAGACCAGCTACTAAACCGGCTCCAACAGCTACACCGTTTATAGCCGAAACGATTGGCTTCGAACAGTTTATAATGTTATAGACCAAATCTCTCGCTTCCTTCCACGCCCGAGCCCTGTCCTTATGATCTGCTATTATATCTTCGATCATCCCGAAATCCCCACCTGCCGAAAATGCTCGCCCTTTTCCAGTAAGGATAACAACACTAACATTTTCATCCTCATCAATATCCCGCCATATATAAGACAATTCTTTGTGTCCATTTTTATCCAAAGAATTCAAAGTCTCCGGCTTATTCAAAGTGATTCTTAAAATGCCATTTTGGGGGCTATCCAGGTCGAGTTCCTTATATTTTGTGTAACGTTCAAGCATTTTTTACTTCCATTTTTTGTAGAACATTTAAAGTAGAAAAAAACAATTTAAACTATAATGCCAAACTAAACAAAAAAGAAATAGTGTAATCGACTTGCCGAAAGATGGTCGGCAATGGTACAAACTTATTAACATCAAACCACGACTTTCCGATAACTTAGCAATCAACAGGTAACCGAAACATGCCAGATTTAAAAGTGAATAAAGATGGGCCTATAACGACATTACTTTTCAATAGACCAGAAGCTAGAAACGCCCTTAGCCTTGAGATGCGGTCCATGTTGCGGGACAGCTTGATAGAAGCAGAAAACGACAAAAGTGTTCGATGTGTGGTGTTGCGCGGCTTAGGCGGACATTTCATGGCCGGAGGGGACGTGAAGTCCATGAAGGAAATGATAAAAAATGATCCGGACACAATACGTAACTATTTCTTGAACCGCATACACGACTTACACCCCATAATGTTCACCATGAGAAGAATGCCTAAACCTGTGATTGCTAGTGTTGAAGGAGCAGCGGCGGGTGCGGGAGTTAGTTTAGCTCTAGCAAGCGATTTGGTGATAGCGGACTCAGAATCATTTTTCACGCTGGCTTACTGCCACATTGGTACATCTCCCGACGGCTCTGGAACCTTCCATTTGCCTAGAGCTGTCGGCATGAAAAAAGCGATGGAAATCGCACTGCTCGGGGATCGCTACGATGCCAACCAAGCCAAAGATATGGGCATGATCAATTTTGTGGTTAAGCAAGGAACATTGGAACATGAAACAAACAAACTAGCTGAACGCTTATCCAAGGGACCAACGCATGTATACGGAAATACTAAACGACTACTTTATAAGTCCCTTGAAACTGAATTCGAAACTCAGCTTCAGATGGAAGCCGAAATGTTTGCAGATTGTGCAAAAAGGGACGACTTCCGCGAAGGCGTCACAGCATTTGCAGAAAAGCGCGAACCAAAATTTACAGGAAATTAGATTTTTGAAGCCAGTAACTCGATCGAAAGCACCCATAGATTGGCGTACTCAAGCATAATATGGCAGAATTATTCTGTCACTCGCGGTTGCCTTAACTTAATAAATTGCCAGACAAGTCATGACCCTAACCTCTCAAAACTTACGCAGGAATTTTAATCTGAGATTAGAAATCGTGTTGTTGCTTTTAGCGATGATCCTGGTTCCCGGAATGTCAAGCGGCCAAGCTATCGAAAACCCGATAACGCAAGCACAAGCTCTTCTCGATTCCGGCAAAGCTGAAGAAGCCTACAATTTGCTTAAGCCCTTTCAGGCGGGACTGGAGGGAGAGCCTGCATTCGACTACGTATTCGGATTAGCGGCCCTGGATACGGGAAGAACTGTACAGGCGATATTCGCCCTCGAAAGAGTAGTGGACTCGTTTCCGGAGCACGGACCGGCAAGGGCAGAACTTGCTAAGGCCTACCTCTCACTCGGCGAAACAGATGATGCAAAAAAAGAGTTCCAGAAAGTCAAAGCAATGGAAGACATACCGCCTGAGGCTCGTCAAACCATAGATCGGTATCTGTCTGGCATCGAACTATTCCATGACCGGACAAGGCTAACGTTCAGACCTTGGATTCAACTGGGCATAGGATATGACACCAATATTAACGGAGCAACTGACGAAAAAACTCTAACCATCCCCATCGCACCAGGACTTCCTTTTGCTCTTGGAGGTACACAAAACAGTCCGATCTTGAGCGGATCATTAGGAATGAGTGTTTCTAAACCGATCAACACGGAACTGGGCCTAAGTGCGTTTGGAAGCGCCCAAATAGGAGACCGCCATACGACCCACGAAAATGACTTCACGTCTCACAGCGGCTCTGGACGAGCAGGATTTAGACTGGAACGGGAAAAACACAACTTCAGCTTAGCCGCAGACGCAAGCATGCTTAGACTAGACGCCGGCGGCTTAGCAAGAGCAGACAGAAAAACTGCCGGGCTCACGGCCGAATGGCAATACGTTGCAACTGATCGAGATCAAATATCGGCTTTTTTTCAATTTTCCGCGATGCGTAACCCCCAACAAAGCATAAGAGACGTTAATCGCGGCATGTTAGGTCTAAATTATGGGCATGCTTTCGTTGATATCCCAGGAACGCCAATATTTTTTGCTAGCGTTTTTGCAGGAATCGAGGATGAGCGAGCGGACTCCAACGCCGACCATTTTGGACGAAATCTTTTCGGAGCTCGCGCTGGACTGAGTTACCAAATATCAGAACGACAAACGGCATTTGGAGCCTTCACCTATCAAAGAAGTCTTTACGAAACCGGCGACCCAATTTTTCTCGTCCGTCGACACGATGCTTTCTTTGACCTATCGTTCGGTTATAGATTTCAATTCGACGAGCATCTGAGTATTAGCCCCACTATCGTTTATAACGACAATGATTCCAATATCATCACGAACGATTACGATCGAATGGAAATGATGATCACGGCCCGCTACGATTTTTGATTTAAGGTAATTAGGTTTGAAATAAGGTACGAATTGATGAACTTCACGATAACCAGATTAATACCCATAGCGCTTATTGTCGTTTTGTGCGATATCGGAAAAGTTCATGCTATAGCTGGGAAAATCGTTTATTCGTACGGGCAAGTTGAAGCGACTGGGGCAGACGGGACCATTCGACCTCTTTTACGTGGAGATACCATTGACACTGGAGATGCTGTTAGGACCCAAAACGGAAGGACCCAAATACGTTTCACCGATGGAGGCTTCGTAGCACTACAACCAAATACCGAGTATCGGTTGGACGAATACAATTTCCAGGGCGCCGCGGACGGCTCAGAGAGGAGTTTCTTTCATCTGATAGAAGGAAGTATACGGTTAGTAACCGGACTAATCGGTCGCTCCAACAAAGAAAATTTTCAATTAACGACTCCTGTGGCCAGTATAGGAATTCGTGGAACTTCTGGTAAATGTAGTCATACTGAATCTGGAGGTACCCAGCTAGCCGGCTACGGAGGTATCTGGAATCTGACATCCGGAGCCTTTAGCGGTCCAGTGGAACCAGGTCAAGCATATAGTTGCGACGGCAGTACTTGCGCTGAGATACCTGGTTTTGGCCAACGTCAAGAAACTACGAGTGAAGGTCAAGAAGAGGAGCAGGAAGAAGAAGAAGAAGAAGAAGAACAGGAAGAAG
>CAZXQY010000054.1:14089-18105 GCA_964642505.1 uncultured Gammaproteobacteria bacterium
GAAGGTCAAGAAGAGGAGCAGGAAGAAGAAGAAGAAGAAGAAGAACAGGAAGAAGGAGAGGAAGAGCAAGCTGATGGCGAAAGTGACAATGAAAGTGATAGCGAAGACCAAACCGAAAATGATGAAGAAACGCAGTTAGCTGAAGGTGAAAGTGATAGCGAAGGCCAAACCGAAAATGATGAAGAAAATACTTCACTTGCCGGGGAGCAGAGTGAAGCAGAAGAAGGTGCATTACTCGCCGAAAGCGGAAGTGATGACGATAAACAAGATGAATTGCTCATTGGGGCAACTCAAGAGGAGGCGGATAGCGGATTCGTTGCCAATAGAGAGGACGAGGGAGGAGAATCAGCTTTCTTCGAAGCCATAGTCAATGAAAGTGACGTGGGTTACGGAAAACCAACAGAACCGGCTGCTTTAGAAGTTGTCCTAGAAGGGTCTGTGGACACGTTGACCACGACCACAGAAGAAAACGCTTTCTTGGCTGGTGAACAAACTGATGCCACCGGACAAAATGAACTTGTATCTTCTGGATCTAACGTGGGTTCGGTGATAACCGTCTCAACCGGCCAGTCGATAGGAGTTGCCGGATTTCTGCCAGTGCCAACAACCGTTAACAATGTAAGCACGTTGGTCAATTTTCCGATTACCTTTTCTTCAAGTGCTGGAACCCTGTTCTTTCAAGACGGTAAACCGATCGGAGGTTTGGCGCAAGACCGCCTGCTGGGACAGGAATTCTTGGGTATATTTGTGGCAGATTTCGAAGCCGTACGCGCGGGATTGGTAAGATTACAAGCAGTCAACAATTCGCTTGCCAGTGCCGGATTAAATGCTCTTGGCTCGGTGCCGGGCAACTTGATAACGCAGCTCAGTTCTAACCCTGCCGAGCTAGTCGATCTAACGGTCAGCCCTGATGGATTATTGTCTTTCGGTCGTTGGCAAAATGGATTCGTCCTAGATGTAGAAGCTACCTTCGACGGGATTTTACGGCGAAGTAACTTAAGGGAGCTAATCGGTTTCCAGAGCGAACATGTAATAGCCGGAGCAAATATATCTTTCGCCTCCAACGCATTGGCCCGATACGATCTGACTGGCGGAACGCGGTCCACGTCAACCGCGTCCTCTGAGTTAGGGCTTGGCCTCACCGCAGGTAAAATCCTATTCGACTTCAGTTTCGGCTACGGTAGTATTGAGGCCACTCTATCCCATGTATCAGATACCCACTCCTTGATTGGTGACCTGGTTCTAACCGGAAACACTTTCCTTGGACCGCGAGGCGTCGCCACAAGCGCCTCTGGAAATACCCACTTCGTGAATTTTAGCGGCTTTTTTGCCGGTAACGGAACCGGCACCCCACAGGCCATCGGCGTGAATTATGGTGTCTTTACACAGAACCCCATCAGCGGAGTGGCAGCCTTTGGATTAACCAGCACGGGAGATGTTAATCTCCGAGACGCATCACCAGGTAGCTTTGTGGGAATATCGAACGCTATGACACGTACAGGACAGTTAATTAGCAGCGACGCCTATTTATTTAAGGTAAACGGAGCAGCGCAGGCAGCGAAACTGACCGGCAACATCGTACACTCCTTCACGTCTGGAGACCCTGGCGACAGATGTTCCGGTGGATGTAGCTTCGACCACGGCTCGAGTAACGTAACTCTGGATTCTACTGGGCCCACTGTTCTCGACACCAGGACTAATACAAATGTGCCAAGCTGGTCGCATACCGAATTAGGGGCTAACTGGGCGCGATTCAGTCCCGGATACGAGCTAACACAGGACGTTCTGGTCAATGAAGTCGGCTCGGCTCATGTAATCGCCTTCAAGAACCCGACCTCCGTTGCGGAAATACCCACCGGTGGAACGGCGCAGTATAACGTGATTCGTGGAGGAACTTTGCCGACTATGGTATTCGCGACTAACGGAGTCATGCAACCTGAAGTCATCGGAACCCTGACAGGTGGTTCCGTAACAATAGACTTTGGTACTAGAGCCATGACAACAAGTCTGGCCGGAGTATTCGTAGACGGTAGCGCGAGCGGCAATGCTGGTGGAGCAGGACTCGGTTCCTTTTCTCTCGCTGGCAACGGCACTGGATCCTTTTCGACCAACGGCGGCCTGACGGCTTATAATCTGACCGGAGCTGTAACCAGCTCACGTATATCGGATACTGCCGGTAATACCTGCAGCGCAGGTTGCGGGCTAAATGGTAGAACCGATCAAATTCTGATTGGTCGGATTGCACGAGGAATCGGGGGCGCTTTTCATGCGAACACGACTCCGGGAACTACCGGTAGGGCTTTCGCAGTTTCAGGCACCTATCTACTCGAACAAAGCACTAACCTAGCGAACCAAGCCCAGTAGAGTTTCTTCACTCGAAACCCTACTAGCTCCAAGCAAACTTGGGCTGATCGAAATGCGCGACGCGAGTGGCTTTACCAGAAATGCACACTTCTCGGAATTGGTAGATGATCGCAGCTGTAGGAGCCGCTATCCAGTTGTCCCCAACCGGCATACGAAGAACAGGTTGATTTTCTCCTTCCGTATAATCCAACATCGGTGCGTCATCTCGCATGAATTCACTTATGGGAATACGATGGATCGATTCAACTTCGCCTGGATTTGCGCAAAACGACTGTTGGGGACCTGCCCAGATCACTATCGGTGTAATTAAAAAACCTGATCTCGTTACAAAATCATCCAATCTACCTAGAATATTCCTTTTTGAAAGTTTAAGGCCGATTTCTTCAGCTGTTTCGCGAAGTGCCGTCTCCTCAGGACTTTCGGTCCCATCAAGCCGCCCTCCGGGAAACGCCCATTGGCCTGAATGCCGCTTCAGATTCGGAGACCGCCTGGTCAAAAGAAGTGCGGCATCGGCTTGCCATTGTTTAAATACCGGCATTCCACTGAGCCCGGCACCAGTTCCTAAATCTGTTACGACGACAGCAACAGCGGCAGTCAAACCACCTTCCGGTAGAGTAGCAGAATATACCTCGAAATCTGATATCCGTCGTTTTAATTTATACCTAAATTGTTTATTGCAACTAATACGTTCCATTTAAAACCCAATTCAAAATGATTTTGACATACTAAACCATAACGCCGCTCAGTAACACGAATCGCATGCTGTCTTTTCTACAAAGATCACTAGACGTGTTAGACTAAAATCCAAAGGAAACGGATGTATAAAATGCACTTCGAACTCACCGACGAACAACTTCTCATTCAAGAAACAGCAAAAAAATTTGCTGAGAATGAGCTTAAACCGATAGCCGCCAGTCTTGAACAGCCCGAGAACCGGTCACTTTACCTTGAGAAACTTAAGCAGCTCTCTGAATTAGGCTTCATGGGCTTAAACGTTGATTCAAGTTTCGGTGGCTCACAAGCAGGAGTCATAGCTTTTAGTATTGCTCTAACTGAAGTCGCCAAAGCCTGCTCTTCTACTGGGGTCGCGATGTCGGTAAATAATCTCGTTGCTGAAGTTATCCAGATCATTGGCAACCCCGAACAGAAGCAAACCTACATCCCCCGGATTTGTTCGGGCGATTATCCCAGTGGCGCCTTTTGCTTATCCGAATCCGAAGCTGGCTCCGATCCGTCTCGATTAAAAACTCGAGCAGAACAAAACGGTGCCGATTGGATTATAAATGGATCAAAAACGTGGATTTCAAACGCCGAATACGCCGGATTGTTCATCGTCTGGGCAGTTACAGATGCGGACGCCAAACCAGGGAAAGGTATTTCTTGTTTTATCGTTGAAGGAGACAATCCTGGAGTATCCGTGGGACCAAATGAGCGGAAAATGGGCCAACGAGCGTCTAGTACTAACACCGTCAATTTTACAGACTGCCTGGTTCCAAAATCTGCCTTACTCGGCGAAATCAACCACGGTTTTAGAATTGCCGTCGGAGAACTGACCGGAGGTCGAATAGGAATAGCATCGCTGGCACTCGGTATAGGAAACGCGGCTTTAATAGAAGCGTCCAGCTATATCACTGAGCGCAGGCAATTCGGGC
>CAZXQY010000055.1:0-5735 GCA_964642505.1 uncultured Gammaproteobacteria bacterium
ATAAACAAACCAAGCCGTTTAGAGGCAGAAGAAGCAGTAAAAACGCTTATTAAGTGGGCTGGCGACGATCCTGATCGCGAGGGGTTGTTAGATACTCCTCATAGGGTCGTTAAGAGTTTCAACGACTTCTTTATAGGTTATGGGCAAGATCCTCACGAAATTTTATCAAAAACGTTTGAGGAAACGGACGACTATGACGAGATGGTTGTCTTAAAAAATATGCGCTTTGAATCCCATTGTGAACACCACATGGTGCCTTTTATAGGAAAAGCCCATGTAGGATACCTACCTTCAGGAAAAGTCGTGGGAATAAGCAAGCTCGCTCGACTTGTGGACGTCTTTTCGAAACGCCTTCAAATACAAGAAAAACTTACAGCCCAGATCGCCGATACATTAGAATCCGTTTTGAAACCTAGAGGTGTGGCCGTCGTAATAGAGGCGATCCACCAATGTATGACGACGCGAGGCGTTCATAAGCCAGGCACGGCAACCGTGACAAGTCGAATGTTAGGTTCCTTCCGACATGACCCCACTACACGTCGGGAATTCCTTAGCATCATACATGCTGGACCAATTGATCTTTCAGATTAGATTTAAGGAACCGGGTCGTAGCCTGCGCCCCCAAATGGACGACACCTTACAAAACGCTTTAGAGCCATGAGAATTCCTCTAAGTGCGCCATATTTTCGGATTGCGCACAAGGCGTATTCGGAACAGCTTGGCAAAAATCGGCATCTAGGCGCGAAGAAAGGAGAGAAAAATTTTTGATAAACCTCGATCCCTCCGATCAAGATTTTCGCAAATAAGTTTAGCTTTTGAGACCCCCGCATAGAACTACCTGAGAACAGAACTTCTATTCCTCACCACGATACCAGATCGTTCCGTCGGGTCTATCTTCTAGGATAACGCCTTTTGCCGTTAGTTCATCTCGAATTCTATCTGCTATATCAAATTTCCCCTTCTTTCTCGCTTGTTCCCTTTCAGCAATGCGGTTTGTAATAAAATGACTATCCTCTTTATCTTCTCTCCAGGTAGCCAACATTCGCGGTTGTTGCTGGAATAAGCCCAAAAGACTCCCCCCAGCCACAAATTCCGCCTTCAAGATTTTTAGTTTTCGTTGTGAATTTTCAGATCGGATTTCTTTAGAAATGCCGTGTAACTCAGCCAAGGCTTCTGCTGTGTTAAGGTCGTTAGCTAGCGCTAATTGAATCCGATTTTTTTCAGGATGTTCGCCTTCGGTTTCCACGTCATTAACCAACTCAAACGTCCTATAGAGTCTCACCAAACTCTTCTTGGCTTTTACAAGACTGCCCTGACTCCAATCCAGAGGTTGCCGATAATGGGCTGCCAACAGAGCATATCTGACGACTTCCCCCGAATATTGCTCCAACAAATCTTTAATCAAAATAACATTACCGAGAGACTTTGACATCTTTCGACCCTCAACGGTCAGATGTCCGTTATGAATCCAATGTGAACAAAACTGACTACCTTGATTGAAGCAGGTACTTTGTGCAATTTCATTCTCATGATGGGGGAAAATAAGATCTGCTCCACCGCCATGTATATCTATGTGCTTGCCGAACAGATTGTTTATCATTGCCGAACATTCTATATGCCAACCTGGTCGACCGAAACCCCACTGACTCTTCCAGCCGGGAACCCCACCTCCGGACGGTTTCCACAAAACAAAATCTGCCGGATTCTTTTTATAGGGAGCGATCTCCACGCGAGAACCTGCGATCATGTCGTCTATATTCCTTCCGGAGAGATTCCCGTAATCACTGAATTTTTCTACCTCAAACAAAACATGTCCTTCAGCAAAATAGGCGAATCCTTGGGCTACTAACCTAGCTATCATGGTTATAATCGGTTCAATATTTTCCGTAACCCTCGGTTCGAAGTGGGGAGGCAATACACCTAAAGCTGACATATCACGTTTGTAAGCGTCGATAAACTTATTCGTTACGACATCTATATCAACCCCTTCTGCGTCCGCCATGTCATTGATTTTATCATCAACATCCGTATAGTTTCGCGCATAAAAAACCGAACCGAATTTATTTCTCAGCAATCGGAAAAGTACGTCAAAAATAACGGCGGGGCGAGCATTTCCAATGTGGGAATAGTTATAAACCGTTGGCCCGCAAACATACATCGTAACCTGGTTGGGATCACGCGGAGAAAAATACTCTAACTTTCCACTTAACGTATTTGTCAATTTTAACGTCATAATCTTCAACTTGTCTTACCAATAAGTTGGGGTCACAGTTTTCCAGAAAACTCCAATTTCTGGAGACTCTCGAGCCTTTAAAAAACTAGACTGAAGATTATCTCACAAAAACTACAAATATTTAGCGTAGTCAGACAAAAAGCTGGCATAATAAAGCTAGATTCTCAGAACCGGCCAGTCTGCGAGCTACAAAGTTGAAATTGCTCTTTAAAGGAGTACTCACACGAAAATAGAAAAGTTTTGGGATTGGTGATTCCAAAAGGAAATTGGAAAATGAATGATAAAGAACGAATCTTCGCAACAAGAGAAACTATCGAACAAGTGGAAGAAGGGAACACTTTTTCGCCGAAATTCGATGCCAACCAATTGATACCAGTGGTAACGACTGACGCTGAGAATGGCGAGGTCTTAATGCTGGGCTATATGAATGAAGAGGCTCTGCGCCTGAGCATAGAGACAGGCGAGGCACATTATTGGAGTAGAAGTAGGAAAACCCTTTGGCGAAAAGGAGAAATGAGCGGACTAGTTCAAAGGATCATAGAATTAAGAGTAGATGACGATCAGGACGCACTTTGGTTACGGGTTAAAATCGGAGGTGCAGGTGCAAGTTGCCATGTCGGATACAACTCATGCTTTTACAGATCCTTACCTTTAGGCGCTACCACCAACAAATTAACTTTCACTGAAAAAGAAAAATCTTTCGATCCGATCAATGTGTATGGGGACACTCCCAATCCGACTCAGTTGTGATTCCCGAAATATTTGGAAGAATTAGGAAAATTCAAAAGCTATCTTTCAGCTTCCTAATTTTCGCGAATACGTGCTCCGGTTCCCGACCAATCATATTAAGGTTTGCTTTGATTAGGTCATTCTCTGCTCTCAAGAAAGGATTAGTAGCCTTCTCTAATTTAAGGGTAGTCGGTATAGTCGGTTGAGATTGCCTTCTTAACTCTCTTACTTCCGCCACTCGATTTTTTAGAATACTGTTACTAGGATCTATGGTTATCGCAAAATCCGCATTTGATTCTGTATATTCATGTGCGCAGTATATTTTCGTGTCGAGCGGCAAAGCCATTAGTTTTTGGAGGCTGGACCACATTTGGCTAGCTGTACCTTCAAACAACCGGCCGCATCCCATAGAAAAGATGGTGTCACCTACGAATACCACGTGCTCGGACGCGAAATAGTACGCTATGTGTCCTTTAGTATGTCCGGGAATCTCGAATACCTTCACTTCAGTTCCACCAAATTTGAACCTATCTCCGTCGACAACCTTTTCATCTATACCAGGAATTCGTTTCTCATCGTTGGCAGCACCAACAATTTTACATTTCCATTTCTCTTTAAGTTCCAAATTGCCTCCTGCATGGTCTTGGTGGTGATGCGTATTAAAAATATGGGTTAAGTTCCAACTTTTTTGGGAAAGAGCCACATTAATGGCTGAGACCTCGGGAGCATCTACCGACGCTGTAAGTCCAGTAGATCGGTCATGAATAAGAAAACCATAATTATCTGTAAGACAGGGAAACAGGTGTATTTCACACGACATATATCACTCCTTTCGATAGCCTATCGAGCGAATTATAGTAACACAAACACCCCATATTCTTATCCTAAAGAGATTAAATTTGATTTGTTGATGTATATTTTCAAGGCTACAGACGATAACATAACCACATGAAATCTCACCTTATTCTTAACGCCACCGTCGTAAACGAGGGCAATCTTCTAGAACAAGATGTGCTGCTGAAAAACGGTAAAATAGAACGGGTAGGAACTGACCTTCAGCATTGCGATGCCGGCGATATAATTGATGCTTCGGGGCTTTATCTTATTCCTGGCATGATCGATGACCAAGTCCACTTTCGAGAACCAGGCTTAACTCACAAGGCCGATATAAAAACTGAGTCTGCTGCCGCGGTCGCTGGGGGCATAACTAGTTTTATGGAAATGCCGAATGTCTCTCCACCAACCACCAACGCTGAAGCTCTGGAGAACAAGTTCGGACTAGCGGCAAAAAATTCTCTCGCCAATTATTCCTTTTATATCGGCGCTACTAACACCAATATTAGAGATGTTGTGTCGATCGACACTAGGGCGGTATGCGGAATTAAAGTATTCATGGGTGCTTCTACTGGGAACCTCCTGGTTGACGACCCAAAAGCACTTGAAAAGATTTTTAATCTAGCTCCGACGTTAGTGGCGACGCACTGTGAAGATAATCACACGATTTCAAAAAATCTGCGGGCTGCAAAGAAGAAATTCGGTGAAGATATTCCTGTATCTCAGCATCCCGTTATCCGTAGTGAAGAAGCTTGTTTCCTCTCGTCTTCTTTTGCGGTTGATCTAGCAAAAAAAAATAATACCGAATTACATGTTCTTCACATTTCGACAGAAAAAGAATTAAGCCTTTTCTCTAGCCAACCTCTTAAATCTAAAAAAATAACTGCAGAAGCTTGTGTACATCACCTTTGGTTTAACGACGATGGATATTCAAGCCATGGAAGTTTAATCAAATGTAATCCTGCCATAAAAAAAGAGTCAGATCGAAAAGCTCTCATCGAAGCGGTCAACTTAGGGCTGATTGATATAATCGCGACGGATCATGCCCCTCATACTCGAAAAGAAAAGGATGAAAGGTACTCTGAAAGCCCTGCTGGGATTCCACTCGTACAACACGCGCTACTTTCTCTCCTTGATCACTTTCACGAAGATACTTTTTCTCTAGAGACGATTATCGAAAAAGTATGCCATAATCCTGCCTCGCGATTTCATGTGAAAGATCGAGGATATATTAGAGAAGGTTACGCTGGAGATATAGTCTTGTTAGATCTCACAAAAGGAACTACCGTAACCAAAGGCAATATCGCGTACAAGTGCGGTTGGTCACCTTTTGAGGGACACGACTTCAAATCTAAAATCTGTGCTACCTACGTGAACGGAGAATTAGTTTTCGATGGAGAAAAGATTGTATCAGATATCGGTAACGCTATGGCTTTGAAATTTGATAGATGAATCAGCCTCTACAAAGACAGGACGATGGCTCCGTGCGGCAACTACAACCTTCTATCGAATTTAGATCCGCGAAGAATTTCCGACTGGTTAGCTTTAGACTCTCTCGCCAAAAAACGGTAGTTATCTTCTATGAGCTGACTAATTTTTATGAAGGGCATATGGCGTCGCCTAGTCGAATAGGGCCATTCTACATTGCTTGCCAGCTGAGTCTCCCTTGCTAACTGAATCTCGCGATCACGGGGCGGTAAGTTACTGTCGAAAACCAACCGGGGACTGCTCAAGTTTTTATAAACATCGAGGGGCATCTTACGTTCCGCCACCAGACGATCAATCGAATAAGGAGAATTTTCCAATTTCTTTACCCGGGCCACACTGTTTACAGCCAATTTCTCAGAGACAAAATCGCCTGTCTTATCCATTGCCATACCTGCGGCCGCAAAAGCTGCTCCAACGGGGCCACCAAATATAGTACCCCCGGCAATGCGAA
>CAZXQY010000055.1:5745-17836 GCA_964642505.1 uncultured Gammaproteobacteria bacterium
TCCTGGAGCTATTTGATCGCCAGTAATCGCCCTATATATTCTTCCTACAATTGGTATGTGGTGTAACGGATTAATTAAGTCGATCACGTCTCTAAAATTCAACCCATCTTGGCCAAAAAGGGTGTTTTTCGCCGACGTGCGAAGGTTTGTCGCCTCATTAGGGCGAGCAGCCGTTTCGTTATCTAAATTAGAAATACTCATGGTGTATTAATAAAAGCAAATTTTGTGCCATCATTTTTTGCTCTCGATAGCCTGATCATTCGACGTGAATCGGCAATAAATTGCCAACTATGGTGATCGCTTGCCCATCCATCATATTTAACGTAGGTTGGTTAATCAGAATTGGAAATATAAAAACCACTCAGGGCCACATTTATGGATCTGAAATTAAGAAGAAATGTTTTTCTGGTATCTTTTGCCTCCATTATTTTCTTCCTTACCAACAGTGCTTTTGGGGATACCATAGAAGCGAAAGGTCGAATTAAATGGGAAATGTTAAAACTAGAGCAAAAACGGCTCGAAATAGAAGAGAAAAAACTTAGACTTGAGATGACAAAGTTAGAAGTAGGCGCCTGCGAACAGATGTATGATCAGGGAACGGGTGAGCGTGTCGCCTGTGTGAAAAGGGCTATGAGTCACCTGACAATTCCTGGTCGGTAGAACTATATCTAATTGACCTCGATGGCCGAAAACTAAGAATCCCTCATTTTATTCCAGGCATTCAAAGCTGCCACCTTGTACGCTTCCGCTAAGGTCGGGAAATTGAAAATATTTTCTATGAAATAGTGTATATCTCCCTTATAACGGAGAACTGCCTGACCAATGTGAATTAACTCCGATGCTCCTTCTCCAATTATATGTGTTCCGAGAAGATTCCCGTCCTCCCGCGCGAAAATAAGTTTAAGAAAACCGGAATCCATACCCATTATTTGTCCCCTAGAAGTTTCCGGAAAATTGGCGACTCCTACAATATACGAAACGCCAGACTTTTTAACTTCCAGTTCGGACAGGCCACAAGTAGATATTTCGGGCACTGAATAAATACCGTAGGGATAAAATTCTGACGGTTCAAAAATTTCTTCGCCAAACGCATGACAGGCCGCAATACGACCTTGAGCCATTGAGGTTGAAGCGAGTGCAGGAAAGCCTACGACGTCCCCTACGGCATATATATGGCTAACACTCGTTTGAAAAGTTTTTTTATCGACACTTATTCTACCTCTTGCGTCGGTAGATAAACCACAGTTGTCCAGACTTAAGCTAGAGGTGGCGCCGACGCGGCCAGCGGCATATAGCACCATACCTGTCTCTATAACTTCTCCGTCATCCAAAGCGACCTCAACCCCACTTTTACTTGCTTTCAGAATTTTATCTAGTTTTCTACCTAGCCTAAAGAACACTCCTCGGCTACGTAGGATTTTAGTGAACTCGTCAATAATTTCGCGATCGATAAACTCTAAGTAATCCTCTCTAGGGTCAACTATGGTTACCTCTCGGCCCAGGACGTTTAAAATAGACGCATATTCCACACCTATTACCCCGGCCCCTACCACGATTACATTACGAGGGATTTTTTTAATTCCCAAAATTTGATCGCTATCGCAGACAAATTTGCCGTCAAATTCAATACCTTCAGGTCGAAAACAACTGGTGCCCACCGCTATAACAAATCTATCCGAAAAAATAATCTCTTTCCCACCCCCGGGTTTCTCGACTTCAATACTCGAACCATCTAGAAATCGAGCCCTCCCATTAACTAGATCAACTTTATTTCTGGAAAATTGATCTTTTAAAACCTCCACTTCACGTCTTTGAGTAACCTGCACCCGACCAAATAATTGATCCTCTTTAGCCGACTGAATTTGATTGGAATAGAAATTTCGCTCTCTGAACCCAGTCAGGTTCAATGCGGTTTCTCTGACAGTTTTGCTGGGGATAGTTCCCGTATGAACAGATACCCCACCGGGCGCGCGATTTTCTACCACCAAAACTTTCTTACCCAATTTAGCCGCTTGGATAGCGGACCGTCTGCCCGACGGACCACTTCCCAACACCACAAGTTCGTACCTTTTTTCCACGACGGTTCCCCAAATACAGCGAGTGATCAATCTATTTTGCGACAATCAGGCTATGTATGTTCTGTTGGTTGACAAAATATATTTAGTATCTAAAATCTTAAACAGAACAATTGATTGTAAACTAAGACTGGCTCACCGATAAGAGCATTGCAAGTAAAAAAATCACATTCGGGGGTTGAATATGGCACTTGACCAGACTACAGACGCTTTTTTAAAAAACTTAGCAGAACAAGGAGGCCCGGCTTTTCACGAACTTCCACCGGAAAAATGTAGAGAATTGTTCACTGGCCTGTGTGTCAGTCTACAAGGAGATCTCGTTGAAATGAATTCTGTGGAGAATCGATCAATAGACGGCCCAAACGGTCCCATCCCGGTCCGAATCTACAATCCGCAAGAATCACAACACTCTCGACCACTGATGGTTCTATTTCATGGAGGAGGTTGGGTAATAGGCGATTTAGAATCCCACGATAATATGTGTAGGTATCTTGCCAAATCAGCAGACGTGATCCTTGTTGCAGTAGACTATAGACTTGCGCCCGAGAATAAATTCCCGGCGGGGGTGGACGATTGTATCGCCGCGACTGACTGGGTGTACAATAATGCTAGCGTACTAGGTGGTGATCAAAACAAAGTAGTCGTTATTGGAGATAGCGCCGGAGGGAATATGGCCGCGGTCGTAGCACAGCAGCTAAAAGGCAAAATTGCTCAACAAGTATTGATTTATCCAGTAACCGACTTATCCGGAACCGATTATCCGTCTAGGGGTAAATTCGGAGGCGGCGAGTATTTACTCTCAATGGACGACATGGCCTATTTTGGTAGTCACTATTCTGATTCCCCTGAAGAACTGGCCGGACCGAAGGCCTCACCCCTCCTCTTCCCTGACCTCTCTGGACTGGCACCAGCTTTGACTATCACTGCGGGATACGATCCATTGTGTGATGAAGGAAAAGCCTACGCTGACAAACTGACTGATGCGGGCGTCAAATCAAAGTATAAATGCTTTGAAGGAACTATCCACGGTTTCACATTGTTTCTCGCAGCACTCGATACGGCTCGAGAGGGTTTAGACTTTATCGCTAATCACCTAAAAAGGGAGCTATAAGGAAAAAGCAGGTTCCGGCGGCAGTGAGGCCTCTCAATTTGAAGCCTCACAAGCGCCCAAGAAGTTACCGTATTCGCAATTATTCTGGTGATGGGGACAACCAAGTGCAGTGTCCAAGAGATGTCTAACAGCAAACAGGTGAGGTTCTATCCAGCTGCAATCGACTACGTACTCAAACAAAGACATTTTAAAATACATAGTGGCACCAGCATCTTTTAGAAACACCTCTTCCGTAAACCTATCAGCATCGCAATACAAAAAATAGCCGATATCGCTTACGTCGAAACCTAGCCTCCTCAAAACCCAAACGTACAAATCCATTTGCCGCTTGTACGATATTTTCCACCAGTCGTCCATAGACACCGATTTACCCATTTTTTTAGTAGACGTACTTTTATAATCTACTACGTGCAACTGCCCACTGTCTCGGTTTAACCATACATCATCAAGCCCTCCGCCTACCTTTAAATTTGTCTCTTTATGTATGGTGTGAAATCGACCTTCGGCACCGAAATGAAGACTTTGAGTCCATAGCTCAAAGTTCTCATGCTGAAAAGGTATTAAATGTGAATACCCGGATTTTTCCAAGTATGGATGGGAGACTCCTCGTTGTCTACATTTGTCAAAATCTCTTTTCAGGAGGATGTCGGTAGCCTCGTTTATATTAAATCCAGGAATAGACGGGAATTTTACCCCTAGAACTTGCTGCAGATAGAAACAAGCTGGGCAGCGTACAAAATTCTCTATCCGGCTTCGACTTAGCTCATAGGGACCAGGGTGATTAGGATCATATTTACCCCGGTGTCGCTTGGGTAAGTTCATATGATGACGGTAAAACCTTCAAACTCAGGGTGACCCAAGTAGAGCTTCTTTCTCGATGACGCGCCTGAATGCGCCTTCCGAAACGATTCCGACCGAGTCCAGTTTTCGAAACTAACTTGGTCCTCCCAAGTAGAATGAGACGAGTACAAAGTATGTTCGTCTCCGGTCGCAGCCCGCAGAAGATGAAACCCCAAAAACCCTGGCACATCCCCCAAAAAGCTGTCCCGAGTCCTCCAGACGTCTTCGAATTCTTTTTCTCTACCTACCAACACCTTGAACCTATTCATCGCAATGAACATGAATTTAATCCTTCCGTTTTTTTAAACCTCTTTTCTGAGCTATTGACCCTCAGACAAAGTCGATACGCTGAAAACACGTTTGACTTGCTTTTCAGTTGTTACAGGGAACTTTGTAGGAGTCAATTTGCTGCATATCGTTGCAGTATTGGCCAATTGATCGATCATGTTCATTGCGACAAACCCTGAAACGTCGCTCTCATTTTTTGAACTATCATCGAAGATCTTATGGACTGTTTGCATCGTCTTCCAAAGCTGATCTTGACGATTGAAAATTAGACCCCACGAGATATTGAATGTTTCTTTATCAATAAACATAATCCGACTTTTCACCGGATTACCTAGCCAAACTGGATCTGCTTTTACCACATAGGTGTCTCTAACTTGCCATAAATCATCTGGAAATCTGCTGTGTGGCCCATACCAGGCAACGTTCTTAGTTTGCCTAGAATCAACTGTCGCCAATATTCTTTTTTCCCCTAAATATTCCCAGGTGTAATCTAAAACCCTACCAGAAAAACCTTCTATGTCATCAAACGTGCCATTGGACCCCATAAAGCTATCCGACCGCTCCTTAGCAGAAAAACGCCTGACTCTCCTCTCCGTGGGTAAGTAAGTGTTTACCAGATCATCAGCCTGTGGATCGATCATCCGTTCGACAACAAACTTGGTGCCCTTTACGTTAAACGGACTAAGGAATTCCATGTATTCTTTGTAAAACCTCGTATCACTGTCTTTCACATCCATTTTATAATCTTGCTGTGGCAACATCGCGAGCTTATTCAGATATACTCTCTTCCACGTCATCGTTAAAAGTCTATCAAGAGTCCCTCCCCCATTTAAATTTTTCTCTTTGTCCAAGGGTGCCAGCCCTTTTCCTGCCCCGACATAAGCGAAAAACATCTCCTCTATTCTAATCCCATAATTCTGCCAGCGGTGGATGTTGTTCCATGCGATCATGTGACCGGCATCCCTGGCATTGGCCTTCTCTATTTGATTTTTTGAAAAAGGTTGTCCGGCCGTATAGTTGGACAAACTACCGTCACCCTTAATCGCTGCCTGCCCCAGAAATTTTTTCGTGGCTTCTGTGTAATTGTGGTGTGGCTTTTTTTCCCTATACTCTTGGATCTCTACCTTCATTTCAGGGAAATCGAATTCATGTATCAAACCCGGCGGTATCCAAGGCTCTAACTTTGCTAGATCGGACGAAGTTAGAACAGCACCATCTATCGGGGGATCTAAAAGAACCTCCGTTTCCAACCATGCTTCGACTTCTACGACAGAATTAGCTATTGATATAGTATAATTAAAACACAAAGCTAAAAAACAAAAAAATTTTGTCAGTCGCATGCAAACAATCTCCTTTAGTTTAGTTCACATCCATTTCTATCAATGAAAAAGCAGCCAGCTTACCTCTAGACAATTAGAGCCACCTTCAGATCGAGCTCCCATTCTACCCTAATAAGATTAGCGTCATAACACCAATCATAATAAAAAAAATACCGCCAAATTCGGATAAGTTAGTTTTCTCCCTAAAAATAAATACCGAAAACAAAAAAGTAAACACCAGTTCCAGCTGGCCTAAAGCCCTCACTTCAGCAACGTTGTGCATTGTAAAAGCCGTAAACCATGCTATGGAGGCCAAAATACCGGCAACTCCCACTGCTAAAGAACTTTTCCAATATTCTTTGATTAGTCCAAAGGTGGCTCTCTCCTTTAAAAAAATCCAAATTCCCATGGCGAGACTTTGAATTACCAGCGCGACCACAAGCGTATACGCCGCCGCCACAAATAAAGGGCCGTCATATTCCAAAGATAAAGCTGCGCCACGATAAAAAACTACCGAAGAACCAAGGGCGCTACCGCTTGCCAGTCCTACAAACGTCGAACGACCGTCGGCCTCTGCAAGCAGAGTCCGCAACGAAAGAATCTGATTACTAACTGTTAATAACAACACTCCAAATAAAGTGAGACAGATCGCTATTAATGCGTGTCCACTAAGAGGTTCTCCGAGTATCAAAAAAGCCAAAAGCGCTACCTGGATAATTTCTGTTTTAGAATACACGGTACCGACAGCAAAATTTCTGCTTCCGAACAGAGAGATAAGAAGAATAGTGAAAAAGATCTGAGCAATTCCTCCAGATAAACAATAAAAGAAAAACTTCCCATTGAATACTGGCGAGGGATAACTAGCCAAGCTATTTAATCCGACTAGATAGATAATCGCAAACGGAAACGCAAAAAGAAATCGTACATACGAGGCTCCGAGCAGCGAGAGATTATTCGCAGAGTGCTTTTGCAGAGCGGAGCGTAAATTTTGAAAAAACGCGGCTATTACTGTTACAAAAACCCAAGATTCTACGACCAAACAACTCTCCTACGATGGACGGGAAAACAGGACACGCCATAGACAGTCTTAATTTTCATTTGGATTAACTATGGGCTTCGAAACCCATTGGTTCCATCCTATCAATCACTCCGTTTAGTTGCGTCATATACTCTACTTCTATTCTTCTATCTTGGAACAGCCACTCGTTACCGTGCTTTCTAAATTTGTCGAAATAAGTGCCTATTGTTTGGTAGGCAACTCCGTCTTCCTTAGTGATAAAATAGGCTGTCAGATAGGTTACCGACTCCCCAGTTTCGCCATTCACTGAGATTTCACTAGAGCTTATGACGTGTTTCAAATTTTTTACAGCAGTCCCTAAATTTTCGTGATAAAAAGCATACCATCGCTTTACTTCCTCTCGGCCATGGCACTCATAGTCACCATCATAATAAGGTCTTAGAATCGCATCTTCGGCAAACAACTCAGACACCTCATCCGCGGAACCTCGATCTACTCTATGACAATAAGATGCCAAAAGGTTCTGAATAGCTACAATATCTTCGGTCACAATTCTCTCCTTTTTTACGCTATTAATTATAAAATGGTGCCGGAGAGAGGAATTGAACCCCCGACCTTCTCATTACGAGTGAGCTGCTCTACCAACTGAGCTACTCCGGCCAAGAAATCTCTATAATTCACAGTCATTTCCAGGCAAAGAACTCTAAAACCTTCTCCTATTCTACGAATCATTTTTTATTCTGATGACCAGCTCTAGGCTATCTAAACACGTACCATCTGGAAGCTTTGGCAAATCGACGCCTAAGGGCTTGTCAAACGATACATCTATAAGCTCTCCACTCTCAAGATGATAAAAATGACTATGGTCGACGGTGTTAGAATCATAAAAGGTACGGGAACCGTCTATTGAAATTGCTCTAAGTAACCCGCGCTCCGTAAATAGTGACAATGTGTTGTATACGGTTGCCTTAGAAACCGAAATCTTTAGTTCCTTTAAACGGTCGAACACCTCATCCGCGGACAAATGCTGATGCCGTTCCAGCAGAACATTTGCTATTTGCACCCTTTGAATAGTTGGCTGTATCGAACGTTCTCTCAACACTCGTTCTAAATTCTTAATTTTTTTCAACCTAATTAATCGACTTATCTTTATAAAGATAGAAGGACTGGAAGTTAACCAATTAAATACACAAAAAGACCGATCGGCTTCATCTTAAATCTAGACCGATACCGTCTCGCCATTCCCATTAGAGGCTAACTCTTTAGGCAAACTAAACACCACTTGTTCTTTTATACCTGGTACCTCATGGACATCGAGGCCGCCTCTGTCCCGCAATTTTTTTACCACTCGTTCTACCAAAACTTCTGGAGCCGAAGCCCCGGCGGTTACGCCCACGCTTTTCTTGTTCACCAACCATTCGTCTCTAATTTCCTTGGCATTATCAATCAAATAAGCGGGGATTCCTTGCTTCTCTGCGATTTCTCTTAGTCTAGTCGAGTTGGAACTAGTTTGGGATCCTACCACTAGAATCAAATCGCATTCATGCAACAGGTGTTTCACAGCGTCCTGTCGATTCTGTGTTGCATAGCATATATCTTCTTTCTTAGGACCGACAATTTCTGGAAAGCGTTTCCTAAGAGCATCAATTACAACTGCCGTATCATCCATCGAAAGCGTAGTTTGGGTCACGAATGCCAAGAAGTTTGGATCTTTAACGATCAATTCGGATACATCATCTACCGACTCAATCAAATACATGCCGCCTTTTCCGACTTCGTGTCGCCTGTACTGACCCAGAGTACCCTCAACCTCTGGATGTCCAGCATGACCTATAAGAATACATTCTCTGCCCTCATCCTGATATCTACCGACTTCCATATGTACTTTCGTAACGAGGGGACAAATGGCGTCGAAAATTCTTAGCTTTCGACGGGCTGCTTCCTCCCGCACAGCTTTCGCGACCCCGTGAGCACTAAAAATAACTGTAGCATCATCAGGAACTTCATTTAACTCATCCACAAAAACTGCCCCCTTTTGTCTCAAACCATCGACCACATACTTGTTATGAACTACCTCGTGTCTTACGTACACGGGTGCGCCAAATAGCTCCAGCGCCCGTTCTACTATTCCTATAGCCCGATCGACACCCGCACAAAAGCCTCTGGGATTAGCTAAATGTATTTCCATATATTCTTCTTAAAACTAGTTTCGACCCTCAAAGTATAAGCCCAAAAAAATAATTAAGCCCCAATCTCCGAGAAACTAAAGTGATAAGAGGCAGGTTTATATTTTAAGTACCCTATAAGCAACGAAAAAACACCTACACAGATAGCAGAATCGGCTAAATTGAAGGTGGGCCAGACCCAACTTTCGTAATAGACAGTTATAAAATCTACAACAAACCCGAAACGAAACCGGTCGATCAAATTGCCTGCCGCACCACCTAATATCAAGGCCAAAGGCATAAGATTCGAAATCGGTTCTTCCGATCTGACGAAAATCCAAATGGATATCGCCAAAATCGCAACACTAGAAATCGCAATCAAAAATACAATTTGCCACCCCGACTGTTGACTCAAAACTCCAAATGCGGCTCCTGAGTTATAAACTAAATTGAATCGGAACCCTTCGAAAATATCGATCGTCTCTCCGTAATCTAAACTCGACTGAGCGTATTTCTTTGATAGCTGGTCCAAGAGAACCGTGATTACAACAACAAACAAACAAATAAAAATGTTTTTGGGAGATTTAGCCATTTTTTAAAATTTCTTTAGCCACCAAACAATCCTTCTTGATCTGCTCAGCCATCCGTTCAAATGATTCGAAATTCATGTCATCTCTAATACGCTCCACAAATTCGACCCTGATAAGATTGCCGTAGCAATCAGCGTTGAAATCAAAAAGATGAACTTCCAAAACGAAACGCGGATCGTCGATTATGGGACGACTACCGATGTACGCCACAGCCCGCAGCTTCTTTCTAGCTAATCCTAGAACCCGAGCTGCAAATATTCCAGACAGAGGAGTCCGAAACTTTTCGAGGTTAATATTAGCCGTCGGAAACCCCCATTCTCTACCTCTTTTGTGCCCTTGAGCTACTCGACCCTCGATAAAATAGGAGTGCCCAAGAATTCTTTCGGCTCCTCCGATATCTCCGTCTCTAAGACGATCTCGAACCAGAGTGCTAGAGACCCTCTCTCCTTCAACACTGAAAGCAGGTGCTCTTTCTAACGAAAACTTCCGACTCTCCGCTAGTTCGGATAACAAACTGTAATCACCATCCCGACCTTTACCAAAACGAAAATCGTCTCCAACTACTAAGGCTTTCACCCCTAGTTTGCCTATTAAAATTTTGTCGACAAATTCTACTGCAGAATAAGCTGCTAAACGATCGTCAAATTTCAATACCAATAATTGATCGATTCCGCAGGATTCTAATAGCCTGATTTTTTCTCGAAGGCGTGTCAACCTGTTAGGCAAACCATCTTTAAGGAAAAATTCCGCAGGTTGCGGCTCAAATAAAATAACTGTAGTCGGCATTCTATATTGAGTAGCGAGACGACCCAGACGATCAATGAGATCCATATGCCCCAGATGAACTCCGTCGAAATTTCCGATCGTAGCGACACAACCGAAATGCTCAGCTCGGATGTTTATTTCATTACGAATCAGCCGCATATCAATTTCTGTACAATTTTCTTTGGTTCCGTCAACTTTATGTGTTCCCCGACATGAAAAAATCCCCACCTCTCATACCTAACGCGAATAGAACCGCGAAATAAACTGCCATTGCCGAAAGCACATTGGTGATTAGATTAACGGTTCGATCCCACAAGGACCAGGCATGCCAGACCGAAGAAGGCTCAAAAAGCATAGCTAAGACCACTACCATGGCACAAGTCGAAAAAAATAATTGCGCAGAAAATAGCCCGTTTGCATCGACACGCAAAACCAGGCCCTGCTTCTTCAAGCCTAGCCACAACAACATTGCATTTAACCAAGCCGATAACGCCGTCGCCAAAGCTAACCCCACGTGTGCTAAAAAACCGACCAATAGCAAATTTAGGACTATATTGGTCAGCAACGCAATTACCCCGATTTTTACAGGCGTTTTCATATCTTGCCGCGCAAAATATCCTGGGGCCAATATCTTGATTAATATAAAAGCCGGCAACCCAAGAGCATAAGCGGTCAGACTCCAAGCGCTTTGCCGCACGTCATAAGCAGACATTTCCCCGTAAGAAAACAATGTCGTTAAAATAGGAGAAGCGAGAACGGCGATCCCCGCACTGGCGGGAAGTGCTATCAACCAAGCCCATTTAATCGACCAGCGGACGGTCTTTCGAAATTCCTCCACCTGATTGGCAGTGGCTTGTTGCGAAAGGGTTGGTAAAATAGCTGTAGCCAAAGCAATGCCGAAAACGCCCAGGGGGAACTCTATTATTCTATCCGAATAATAGAGCCAGCTAATACTACCGGTAACTAGGAACGAAGCAATCACCGTGTCTACAATGAGATTTATTTGCGCTACTGACACTCCAAAGATGGCAGGAGCCATTAGTCTAAGTATCTTTCGAACCCCGGAGTGAGTTACATCTAATCCAATTCGCCAATCAATTTTTAATTTAGCAAATGCGGAATACTGGAATAAGAGCTGAGCCCCGCCTCCTATAAGAACGCCGATCGCCAAGCCTACGATAGGTTCTTCAAGTAAAGGAGATATAAAAATAGCTGCTATAATAAGACTGATATTTAACAGGGCCGGGGTAAAGGCTGGAACCGCAAATCGTCGATAGACATTCAAAACGCCGCCCAGAAGAGCTGCTAGGGAAACAAACGCCAGATAGGGAAAAGTAATCCTCAAAAGCGCAACAGACAGCTCAAATTTTTCCTCGTCGTCGACAAATCCCGGCGCGAATAATAATATTAGTACGGGTGCTGCCAACACTCCTAGGGTCACAACGACAGCCAATCCCGATAGCAAAATTCCGTACGTCGCACCTATTAAAGCACCGGGCTCATCAATTTTACCCACCTCCTTATACTCGGTAACAACTGGAACAAACGCTTGAGAGAAAGCGCCTTCGGCAAACAACCTTCGAAAAAAATTTGGGATTTTAAACGCTACGAAAAAAGCGTCGGAAGCCATAGAGGCACCAAACAACCGCGCTATTAATACGTCTCGAATTAGACCTAAGATCCGTGAAAAAAAGGTCATCAGACCAACCAAAGACGTGGCCCGTAATAGCGATCTCGGAATGAAAGACATAAGAAAACTTATTGTTTAATTAAAAATTTGGATAAAAAGCTCCAAAAAGAAGGCTCATGTTACTAAAGCCGGTTGACAATCCCTATCCAACCGCGCATATTTACGCCGCTATTATAACTCATGGAGCAGAACAATTGGCTAATTCTCCGCAGGCCCGTAAGCGCGCAAGG
>CAZXQY010000056.1:0-17560 GCA_964642505.1 uncultured Gammaproteobacteria bacterium
TTGGACCGATCTTTGATGAATGCGGCATCTGTTGGGATCGTTACCAAACAATTGGTGAATTGGTGAAATCCGATCCTGACTGTTCACCGGCAAATCCAATCTTTAGCAACATCGAGCAACCGTATATCGGTACCTATCCTGTCTGCAGTGGCCCGACTTATTTTTCACAAGAATCGAGACAATCTCCTAAGCCGGGTCCACTTTTAGGACAACACACGGATGAAATATTAAGTAAAATTTTAGGCCTTGACAGTGCTCAAATCGGTAAGCTACATGACAAAGGAATTGTGGATTAAATGAAATGAAGGCAAACCTTCGACAAGAAAAATTCACGGGTACAAAAGAAGTCCAGGGTCATCTGCGTTTAAATGAAGAAATGCTGATATCCTGGATGAAGAAACATATACCCAGCTTCCAAGGACCGATCACGGTTTCTGAGTTCAAGGGCGGTCAATCGAATCCCACATATGCAATTGTATCACCCGAAGCCTCATATGTACTTAGACGAAAACCACCCGGTGAATTGTTACCCTCGGCCCATGCTGTCGACAGAGAATTTAGAGTAATATCGGCCCTTCACGAGCAAGGGTTTCCTGTGCCGAAACCTTATGACCTGTGTGAGGATGCTGACATACTAGGCACTATGTTCTATGTCATGGAAAAAGTAGAAGGACGAATATTTTGGGAACTATCATTACCGGGTTTAGAGCCTAAGGAGAGAAACGCGATATTTGAAGCTCAACTTAAAACTCTTACGGACCTCCAGAAGATTGATTACTCGCAAGCTGGCTTGGACGGATTTGGTAAGACAGGCGATTACATGGCGAGACAAATACACCGATGGACTAAAATCTATGTAGCCTCTGAAACCACTAAAATTGATGAAATGGACAACCTTAACAGATGGCTACCGAATAATATTCCGCATTCTAACGAGACTTGTATCATCCACGGAGATTACCGACTTGATAATATTATTATTCACCCAGCCAAATCCCAGGTTATGGCCGTTCTCGATTGGGAGCTTTCCACTTTGGGGGATCCCCTAGCAGACTTTGTATATCACATGGCACCTTGGTTTCTACCCACCACAGATGAAAGAATTTCTACTCTAAATGGATTAAATTTAAAACAATTAGGGATACCGGAAGAAGAAGAATATATTAGACGTTATTGCGACTTGATGGGACGCGATATGATCGCAAATCTTAATTTTTATAAAGCTTATACATTGTGGAGAGTAGCGGCAATTTATCAAGGAATCGCAAAAAGAGTGCTAGATGGTACAGCTGCTAGCGCGGATGCTAATCAAGACACTGATATAATCCAGCTTTTCGCAAAAAAGGCATGGGAATTTGCTCAATCTTGTTGAAACTAATACCAAGGAGCTCTTCATTTTAGAATGATTACGTCCATTACAAATCAAATTTCTTTTACGCCAGCCCGTCTTCCAAAAGAATTAGAACCTCTGCGTCTAGAAGTTAGGACATTTTTGGAAACCGCTTTAGAAGGAATGTCCCCGGTTAAAAGGAGTCACAGTTGGGAGGCGTATGATCCTGACTTTAGCGCTAAATTAGGAAGTAAAGGATGGATCGGGATGACTTTGCCGAAAGAGTACGGAGGTCATGGCAGAACATTCTTCGAGCGGTATGTGGTAGTCGAAGAATGCCTAGTCGCGGGAGCTCCAACCGCCTTTCATTGGGTAGCCGATAGGCAAAGCGGGCAATTAATCATAAAGTATGGTACCGAGTCACAAAAAAAGGAAATCATTCCTAAAATCACGTCGGGAAAAGCCTGTTTCGCTATTGGGATGAGCGAACCAAATTCCGGATCCGATCTTGCCTCTTTGCGGTGTAAGGCAGAAAAAAACTCAAACGGTTGGCTAATAAACGGTACAAAAATATGGACTAGTAATGCCCATCGTGCGAATTACATGATCGCGCTATTCCGAACGGATCCAGACCCATCTAAAAAACATAGTGGACTTTCGCAATTTTTAATCGACTTGGAAAAGACACAAGGAATAACTGCCCGCCCAATAAAAAATCTGGCGGGTGGCGAAAACTTTAATGAGGTTTCCTTTGTAGATGCCGAACTACCCTTCGACGCCCTTATAGGAGTAGAAGGCGAAGGATGGAAACAATGTACTGAAGAACTAGCCCTTGAGAGAAGTGGACCGGAGCGCTATTTGTCTTGTTTTTATTTGCTGAGAAAGCTGATAGCCAACTTGGAAAGCAACTGCGATCAGTCCATTAAAGCCAGACTAGGAAAACAGATCGCTTGGGCGATTACTTTAAGAAATATGTCGTTGAGCATAGCAGCTCAACTCGAAAATGGTGAGTCCCCTACCCTTGCGGCATCGATCGTAAAAGATCTCGGTTGTCAGTTTGAACAAGAACTTCCTGGCTTCGCACAAGAGATATGTGAATTGGCCCCTTCTTTAGAAGGAGTTGGAAACGAATATCAACAGATTCTCGGAAATCTGATTCAAGTCGTTCCTTCATTTTCTCTCCGGGGAGGTACTCCGGAAATTATGCGGGGCATAATTGCTAAGGGCATAGGACTACGATGACAGAATTGCATGACATGCTTGAAGACAGTGTCAATCGGGTTCTACAAGCGGAACTATCTTGGGATGTTTTAAGGCAAACCGAGCAAACCTGCTGGTCGCAAAATTTGTGGGACGAGCTTAAAGACCTAGGATTACCTTACTTGTTTCTAACTGAAGATAACGGAGGGTTGGATGCAAGCTGGCGAGACGCTTATGTAGCTTTAAAAGCCTGCGGTAGATATGCAGTTCCGATTCCGATAACAGAAGCTATAATTGCTAATTGGTATGCCCGTCAGGCAAATATTGTGCTTCCAGAAAACACCTGGTCAATAGTGAGGGAAGACTTGACTACAAACAACGGCACGACAGTGACCTTCAACGAACTTAGCGTTCCCTGGGGACGTCATGCTGAACATTTTTTGCTTGTCAGCAAAGACAACCTGAAAGTGGTTCGCCTAGACCCTAATAATATTTCAAAACAAGAAAATATTGGACGAGATCCTCGCGACCTGCTTTCAGGTGCAGGTGAAATAATCAACCAAGGGGAGCTGAATTTAACAGGTGACTCTGTTTTATATGTCGGTGCTCTACAACGAAGCTCTCAAATTTCTGGGGCTGCCTCAATGGCTCTCGATTTGGCAGTTAATTATTCTGCTGACAGAGAACAATTTGGCAGACCCTTGAGTAAATTCCAAACCATTCAGCATTATCTTTCTGATCTTACCGGCTTAGTGGCCTCTGTTGAAGCCATCACTTTAGCTGCATGTGTGGCACTTGATGAATATGGTTTAGAGGAGAATTCAACTAACACTTTTCGAGCTATCGCTGCAGCTAAATGTCGAGCTAGCGATTCTGTTGAGAAAATATCTCGACTATCTCACCAAGTTCACGGTGCAATAGGCTTCACTTACGAGTACGGCTTGCATTATGTCACCCGTCGATTATGGGCTTGGCGGACTGAATTCGGCTCGTCCAACTACTGGGGTAGTTATTTAGGTGACCTCGCTATAAATGCTGGGGATACTGGAATCTGGCCATTAGTAACAAAATAGGAAAACAAATGGATAACGATCTAACACTTGAGATTAATGACAATATAGGACTGCTAACTATAAATCGTCCTGACACTCGCAACCCTTTGGGACATGAAGGAGACGGAGAAAGATTCGGCGAAGCTGCAGAACGTATTAACAAGGAGAAAAATTTACGTTGTGTGATAATGACCGGAGCAGGCAAAGCTTTCTCCGCTGGCGGCGATCTAAAATCAATGAAAGAAAGAACCGGTCATTTCGGTGGAAATGCCTTAGAGTTGAGAGATCATTACCGAGATAGCATCCATGGAATCATTCGCTCTTTGTGGAATATCGAAGTTCCTATGGTCGGAGCTATCAATGGTCCGGCCATCGGCTTAGGAAACGATGTGGCCTCACTTTGCGACATAAGAATAGCGGCGGAATCCGCTAAATTCGGAGCAACCTTTTTAAAACTAGGTTTACTTCCGGGAGATGGAGGAGCTTGGTTACTACCCCGCCACATCGGCTGGTCGAGAGCTTCTCAACTCTTCTTCACTGGCGAAGTGATCGATGCTCCAACTGCTTACGACTGGGGTTTAGTCTCTGAAGTAGTGTCCTCTGAAAGTCTTATGGAAAGAGCGATGCAGATTGCGAAGAGTATAGCAAAACAACCTCCTCAAGCGTTGAGAATGACCAAAAAGCTAATGCGTGACGGAACGATGACTAATTTTGAAGCTATCATGGAGGTATCAGCTGCGCTACAAGTGACATTACAAAGGACCGAAGATCATTTCGAAGCCGTCGATGCTTTTTTCGAAAAGAGAGAACCTCATTTTAAAGGGAAATAACTATAATTGACAAACTCCTTCAATAGACTAGTTCTAAGTTAGATAAATTGGAGTTCTGGAAACTAACATCTAAAATATCGTTTTCTAAGTTTTCGACTAAAATCTCATTGTGAGCATCAGAAAGTTCTATACAAACTACCTTTTACCTGCAGCCGTTTTCCAAGGGGTAATAATCGGTGGAGGTTATGCGACCGGTCGCGAGATAGTCGAATTTATCACTGTCAATGGCCCGATCGGAGGCCTACTGTCAACGTTAATAATCGCGATAGGATTTTCAATCGTACTTTCGTTGAGTTTCGCTTTCGCCAAAAATTTCGGACTGTCAGATTACAGAAGTTTTCTGATCGAATTACTGGGGCGCTGGTGGATTTTTTACGAAATATTGTTTCTATTACTCCTTATATTAGTAATTGCTATAGTGACAGCAGCTGCTACCGATACGGCAAAAGCTGCCTTAAATCTTCCTGATTCCATAACCATTTTAGCAATTTGCACTCTAATTGTTTTTTGTAACTACTTAGGGAAAGGGTTTATACAGAAATTATTAGTGCTATGGACAATTTTATTAATGACCAGTCTCGTCCTGTATACGTTTTCTTGCTTGTCCTATTTAGAAACGGCTTCAGTCTTTTCCCAAACCTCCGAGTTGGATTTCTCCACCTCGTCTCTAAGTGGCTTTAAATTTGCTGTGTATAACAGTGCTCTAGTACCTGTATTGATTTATTGCACTACCCAGATAGAAAACCCTAAAACTGCTTTCAAGGCTGGTATTTTTGCTGGGATAATTGGTGCATTACCTGCGTTGTTACTCCATCTTTCTTTCTTAACCCGATACCCTGCGATCACTCAACAAACAGTTCCAACCTTCTGGCTACTGGAGAATCTAGGGTACGCTAAATTTGAAGTCTTGTATTTGACTATCTTGTTCGGAACAATTGTATTAACTGCAGTCGGACTCTTACATGGTGTAAATGAAAGGATCAATGGTTGGTTAACGCAATATGACCGAATGTCCTTACGGCCACGGGCAAAAGCCTTGATATCGAGTGTTATCCTGTTGAGCAGTATTATATCCTCGAAAATTGGCATAATAGCACTAGTTGCCAAGGGATACGGATTGATAGCGTGGGGTTTTTTCTGCGTGTTTACGCTGCCTTTGGTTACAATAGGACTTAGAAAATTAATCATCCGGAGTAGTAAAAATGAAACATGAAATTGTAGGTCCCCCTTTTACCTTACCTGACGGCACTGTTCTACCTCTATCTAGAGCGACTAAAGCTGGCAATTTTCTATTTCTATCCGGCCAGTTAGGAATAGACGATGATTTCAATCTCGCTTCAGGAATTACAGAACAGACTCGTCTTTGCTTCAAAAACATGGAACGTGTTCTAGATTCTGCAGGAATGAAAATAGAAAATATTGTAAAGACCACTGTATGGCTAACCGACATACAGTATTTTTCAGAATTCAATCGGTGCTACTCCGAACAATTCACTTCGTCTCCTCCTCCGGCGAGGTCAACAGTTTGCTCAGACTTGGCTATTCCTGGCGCTCTGATCGAAATCGAGGCCGTCGCCTTTGACGATTAAATAGGATTACGTTGAATTAGTTGTCGAGCAATTAAAACTCGTTGGATTTCGTTTGTGCCCTCACCTATGCACATCAAAGGTGCATCCCGATAGTATCGCTCTACATCAAACTCTTTAGAGTACCCATAGCCTCCATGGACCCTCATCGCTTCAGTAGCATTTTCTAGTGCTGCTTCAGAAGCGAACAATTTAGCCATTCCCGCTTCCATATCACATCGTTCGCCTTTATCGTATTTTGCAGCCGCTTGTTCGACCAATAGGCGTGCCGCCTCTACCTTTGTGGCCATATCCGCTAATTTGATTTGTATCGACTGATGTTCACAGATTGGTTTGCCAAAAGTACTCCTTTGCTGCGCATAAGAGACAGCATCGTTTAAAGCCGCCCTAGCAACTCCGACCCCTCGAGCCGCTACGTTTATTCTTCCAAGTTCTAGGCCGCCTACTGCATGTTTAAATCCATAACCTTCTTTACCCCCGAGTATCCGATCCGAAGAAATCCTAAAGCCATCGAAACTCAAAGCTACACTCTCTAAACCTCGATACCCCAGTTTTTTAATCTTGCCATCTACATTGAACCCTGGACCTCTTTCAGCAAGAAACATAGTCATCCCCTTGTGTGGCGGGGTAGCTTGAGGATCAGTTTTAGTTAGCACCGCATATAACGAACCGTGTTGACCATTAGTGATCCACATTTTGGAGCCATTGATTACGTATTCATCACCCTCAGTCTTAGCTTGAGTCTTTATTCCTTGCAGATCGGTACCGGCATCTGGCTCTGTCAAACATAGCACCCCGTGCAGCTCCGCGGCAGCTAATCGACCCATAAACTTTTCCCTTTGTCCATCGGTGCCAAAACGTCCGATCAATTGACCTAGCATCATATGGGTATTGATGATACCTGCCAGACTCATCCAGGTTTCACTCAATTTAGTAATTACTTTGGCGTAAGAAGAAGCATTCATCCCTAGTCCGCCATACTCTACTGGATACATCAAGGAAAATAGACCTATTTCTTTCATTTCCTTAACGATTTCATGGGGATAAATATCCTCTTGTTCCAATTCCCTAACTTGAGGCTTGACTCCTTCTAGCCATGTTCCTATCGCATCCAAAATTTGGTCGTCGTCGTCTGAATTCAAAGTATCTACAGCTGCTGCCATTTTTATATTCCCTTATTACTTAACTTTGCTACTAATGCCTAGCCTATCAAATTTTTCACTGTTTCAACTCATTTTTTATTAAACTAACCGACTATAGCTAATTTTCGGAAAGATAGTATTCAACATGGCCTTAAAATACATCGCATATGGTTCTAATCTCTCGATCGAGAGAATTACGGAACGAGTCGGTAAAGTCAACCTAGTCGGAGTCAACGAAATAGAAGGCTGGGACCTCTCGTTCAATAAACTAGGCAAAGATGGCTCAGGCAAATGTACATTAATCAGATCGTGCTCCGGATCAGCTTTCGGGGCAATTTATGAAATTAGTGAAAACCAAAAACTCATCCTAGATGAATACGAGAACGGATATGATACGATTCGCATCTCTCTACCGGAATTTGGTGAATGCATCACGTACATTGCTCGACCGGTCGAGATAGCCGATAATCTACTACCCTTCGATTGGTATAAATATTTAGTTTTGGTTGGGGCAAAACAACATGGTTTTCCAAAACAATACATCAAAAAACTGGATAAAATTAAGGCTAAGCCTGATACAGATTCCGATAGGGTAAGGAGAATCCAGGAAATTTTCAAATGACTATTAAAATCTAATAGAAAACGGTTAAACACCTCTGGTTTTGTTGTACCATAGGCTTAAAATTTATCGGTAAAAGGGGAAATAAAATGCTGGTGATGATGACAGCTGATATAGCGAAACCGGAGGGTAGTTCCAACAAAGAATTTTTTGAAGTCTGGCGCAAAGAATCCTGTGCGGCGCTCGCTGCCGCTGATGGAGGTCCAATTAAAGGTATCTGGAAAGTAGCGGGACAGTATCAAATTGTAGCCGTCATAGAAGTAAATAGTGGAGAAGAGATTGATCAAATTGTGCATAGCCTGCCCATTTGGACGGAAGGATTTGCTCACATTGTGACCAACATATCTTGGAAACCTTTGAGCCCTTATAAAGCTTGGGCAGATAAATTAGACGAGCTTGCACAAAGCTGAAATTTGTAAATTGCGCTAATAGTGTGTATATGGTTGGTGTCCAATGTGGGCAAACGTACCTAGAAAATGTACACCGTAGTAAACGGAGAAATGCTTAATTTTTGGGAGATTTTAAATGTTTGAAGTAGCGTGGATGGAAAAATGGCAGAACGCCGTTAACAGCAATGGCCCTATGTCTTGGATAGGGAAGCATTTTACTGCCGATTTTTTATTCGGTTTTGGAGACAATCAATATCAGGTGTCTTTCCGAGAAGGTAAGCTCGTGAATTTCTCTGATGATATAGGCCCAGAAACTTGCTACGGCTTGGCGATTCGTGGACCAGCAGAAAGCTGGCAAAAATTTTGCCAGGAAATTCCTCCTCCGATGTACAACGACCTTTGGGCAATGGCTCACCCACTGCACGGGAGAGTAACTCTCGAGGGAGACCAAATGTTGTTATGGCAAAATATGAGAGCTCTCATGTGGGCATTAGACAGAATGCGTGAAGTTTAACGCTTGGAAATTTTAGGAGATTACAATAATGGCAAAAATTGAACCAATCACCGGGCGTTACGTTTGGGTACCTTATGACGGCGAGGAATACCGCATATTTTTTGAAGAGGCGGGAGAAGGGATCCCAATGGTATGCCTACATACAGCTGGCACTGATTCAAGAGAATGGCGACACCAACTTTGCGATCCGGCGATCAATAAGAATTTTCGCGTGATCGCGATAGACATTCCCAGGCATGGAAAGTCGATACCCCCATACGACTGGTATAAAGAAGAGGAAGAATATAAACTCACCGCGAAGTTCTACAGTGGAATAGTAATGGCTTTTTGCGAAGCTTTAGAACTAGACAACCCAGTGATCATGGGAAGCTCGATGGGAGGAAATATATGCCTCCATTTGGCTAAAAACTATGCCGATCGAGTCCGTTCATTAATAGCGATAGAAGCATGTGAGTACTCGCCCGGGTGGCATCTAGATTGGCTGCGGCATTCGCACATTCATGGAGGGGAAACCTCAGCAACTTCTGTTTTTGGACTAATGGCTCCACAAAGTCCTGACAAATATCGATGGGAAACTTGGTGGTATTATGCTCAAGGTGGGCCGGGCATTTTTAAGGGCGATCTATATTTTTATAGTAAAGATCATGACTTTCGAGGCGACACTGAAAAGCTTTCCGGTGATGTCCCGATCTATTACATGACTGGAGTTTATGATTTCGCTTGTACTCCAGAGATGACTGAAGATACAGCCAAGAAGTCGAAGAACTCGGAATGCATCATCATGGAAGAAATTGGACATTTCCCCATGTCTGAAAATCCTGAGCTCTTTAATAGTTATCTTTACCCAGTCCTCGATAAGATAATCGCGCAAACTTAACGTACGGCTGGCGACTGGTAAATTTGCCGACCGATCCTCTCAGCAAGGAAATCGGCGATTCACGCAATCTAAATCACACTATACTCCGGTGCGCTGTAAGATATATTAAATAAGAAGGTTAGCGGCTATGTTAATGAAATCTGAACAAAGCGAAGTGGTTTCTCAAATTCGAGATACGGTACAAAAGGTTTGCGAAGAATTTGGTGGAGAATACTGGCGGGAAAAAGATAAAACCAGACAATATCCGACAGAATTTGTAAAAAGCCTCACTGATCTAGGATTACTAGCCTCTCTGATCCCAGAAGAATACGGAGGGAGCGGTCTACCGATATCTATCGGTACCGAGATATTGAAAGCCATCCACGAATTTGGGGCAAACGCCGGCGCTTGCCATGCTCAAATGTATACAATGGGAACTGTCTTACGACATGGTAGCAAGAAACAAAAAGAAAAGTACTTACCCAAGATAGCTTCCGGCAAACTTCGCCTACAAGCCTTTGGTGTAACGGAACCTACTGCGGGAACGGACACTACGAACATCAGTACCGTTGCTGAGAAACAGGGTGAGACGTATATAGTCAATGGACAAAAGGTATGGACTTCAAGAGCCGAGCACTCAGATCTGATGGTTCTACTTGCTAGAACCACCCCGAAGGAATCTGTAGAGAAAAAATCACAAGGTCTATCCGTCTTCCTGGTCGACATGAGAGAGGCCTTAAAAAATGGTATGAGTATCAAACCCATTAGAACTATGATCAATCATTCGACCACTGAAATCTTTTTTGATAATGTTCCTATACCTAGCTCAGCACTAATAGGGGACGAAGGGAAGGGATTTAAATACATACTTTCCGGAATGAATGCTGAGCGGATCTTAATTGCTGCCGAATGCATAGGCGATGCCAGATGGTTCATTAAAAAAGCTACTGATTATGCGAATGAGCGTATAGTATTCGGTAGGCCAATTGGTAAAAATCAGGGCATCCAATTTCCGATAGCTAGAGCCTTTTCGCAAACAGAGGCCGCTGAAGCAATTCTAGACAAGGCGTCCGCTCTCTATGAGGAAGGTGATACCAGCGGTACTTACGCCAATATGGCCAAATTACTTTCGTCAGAAGCTTCTTGGGCAGCAGCCGAAATCTGTATGCAAACTCACGGAGGGTTCGGGGTTGCCGAAGAATACGACGTTGAGCGCAAGTTCCGAGAGGCGAGACTCTATCAAATAGCGCCGATCTCAACCAATTTGATTCTCTCCTATTTAGCTGAGCACGAATTGGGCCTACCCCGATCCTACTAGAATCTTTTATTGGTTATGGCGGTATTAGAAGACGTTTTAGTAGTCGCTTTAGAGCAGGCCGTAGCGGCCCCCTATTGCAGCAGACTCTTAGCAGAAAACGGTGCTAGAGTAATTAAACTGGAGCGGCCGGAAGGCGATTTCGCAAGGGCATATGACAAGGTGGTGAACGGAGAGAGCGCGTACTTCGTGTGGTTAAATAGTGGGAAAGAGTCACTCTGTGTCAATCTTAAAGATCCTTCTGATCTCGCTCTCGTCAAACGAATTATCTTGACGGCTGACGTCTTTGTCCAAAACTTAAAGCCTGGGGCGACAGAAAAACTAGGCCTAGATTACGCATCCCTGGTTAAAATCAACAACCGTATCATTGTCTGCAATATATCCGGCTACGGACACACAGGACCGTATGCAAAAATGAAGGCGTACGATGCTCTAGTGCAAGCGGAAACCGCCCTTTGTTCTGTCACCGGCCCGCCAGGAGTTCCTTCAAAAGTCGGCGCGTCGATCTGTGATATATCCACAGGCCTCACGGCTTATTCTGAAATCTTAAAAACTCTATATGATCGAGAGAAAACATCTGTGGGTGCGAATATAGAAGTATCACTTTTTGGTGTTCTTTCAGAGTGGATGTCAGTCCCACTTGCGTATTACGAATATGGAGGCAAACTGTTAGAAGGTACGGGCCTTGATCATGCTCAGGTCGCACCCTATGGAAAGTTCGATGCTTCTGACGGATCCGTCTTCTTAGTTATTCAAAATCGTCACGAATGGGAAAGTTTCTGCACGCTCGTGCTAGAAACGCCCGCTCTAGCTACTGAAGAGAAGTTCCAAGACAATGCTAGTCGGGTGACCAATCTGAAAGATCTTAAAACAATTATAAACAAATCTTTCTCGACAGTATCGCGCGAACAGTTGGTTACTAAACTTCTCGCTGCCGGTATAGCTTGCGGTAATGTTAATAATATTGCCGATCTAACTAAACACCCAGCCCTAATCCGCAGTAAAATAAGTTCCAACGGCAAGGTCTTCACTACTGTCAAGCATGTAGGATGTTCTTTAACTGGATTAAAGATTCCAAAACTAGGTGAACACGACGAAGTGATACGTGATGAATTTTCCGTTTAAATGTTTCGATTCTTTTTAGGACAAAAATGAAAATACACACTGTTGGCGGACCATTCTTTGAAGACTTTGAAGTTGGACAGATTTTCGGTGCACCAGCGACGACTGTAACCGATGGAATTGCCTCTATTTATCAAGCAATAATAGGCGACCGTTTACGGTTGCCGTTATCCAATGCCTTGTCTGAGAAGGTAACCGGGCACCCAAAAGGTTTGGTTCATCCGATGCTAACTATAAACATAGTAAACGGACAAACGACATTTGCTTCCCAAAATGTAAAAGGAAATTTATTCTATAGAGGACTAATCCTAAAGAACCCGGTTTTCATTGGTGACACCTTAAGCACCACGACCAAAGTAGTTGGTTTGAAGCAAAATCGGGTAAAGGAAGGTCGAGAGGCCACCGGCATGGTGGCCTTAGAAATAGAAACAATCAACCAAGATGCCGAACTTGTGGTCAAATACTGGCGTTGCCCTATGATTGCCTGTCGAAATACCAAGGCTGAAACTGGTCGAAACGATTCTTTCGATTGGATACCCGAACACATAACTGATAAGGAAATAATTACTTCTCTCCCTGATTGGAACGTTGGAGCACTTTTAGAGGATGACATCCATTTACCTAATACAGTTTACGCTGAACAAGACGAAATAATAATCGAGGCTCAAGATTCCGTAACAAATGCACCTGAATTAGTTAGATTGACTGGAAACATTGCATACGCGCATACAGATGCCACAAAGAGCTATCTGAGACAACGTTTAGTTTATGGTGGACACACGATTTCTTTGGCTTTTGCTCAAATCGTGAGAGCCTTTCCGAATGCTATTGGACTCGTAGCCTGGCAAAAATGCAACCATTTAGCCCCTGTGCTGGAAGAAGATATCATCTCTAGTAAAATAAAGATTCATCGAAAGCTCCCCATAAAACATCGAGGACATCTGTACGAACTCTCTGTCTCCAGTACCGCAAAAAGAAGCAAGGACGACGGAACTTACGCACAGACGGAGGTGTTGAGTTGGGACTTAATTCTATGGTCTCATTAAAACGAACTAAAGACCGGCAGAGTGCCCTCCGTCTACGGTCAGTACATTCCCATTCATAAAACGAGAGGCGGATGACGCCAAAAACAGAATTGCTCCATCAAGATCGTATGGTTGACCAAACCGCCCAGTAGGTATACGAGCTTTTAATCGTTCGCCGGCATCGGTTTTTAACCATTCTCGATTCATTTCTGTTTCGTAATACCCCGGTGCCAGAGCGTTGATTCTAATATTTTTAGCCGCCAAATCGACACATAAATCGCGGCCGAGGTTGATTAAGCCTGCTTTAGCCGCCGCGTAGGGCGGTATATGACCAAGAGGCCGTATCCCGAGGACTGATGCAATATTTACGATGCTACATTCTCTCTGATCTATCAAACGTTTTTTAATTACCGCTTGTGCTAATGTCCACGGACCCCTCAAATTTGTTTCATAGACTGCATCCCAGTCTTCATCCTCATATCTGTCAGGTGGCTTCACGATAGCGATCCCTGCATTATTTATCACCACATCTATTGCTTTATCCTGCTCGCACTTTTCGACACATTCTCTAATTGCTTCTCTAGCTCTCATATCGAGAGTTTCTACTACACATTCACCTTGAAACTTACTGATTTCTTTGGCCAGCCCCAAAAGCTTATCTGTACTCCGAGCAGTCGCTATCACTCTGGCACCAGCTTTTGCTAGCGTCCAAGCGAAGCGATAGCCCAGCCCACCAGATGCCCCGGTCACAAAAGCCGTTTTACCAGTTAAGTCAAATAATTGTTTTGGATCATAATCCGTTGAAGAAAAGTCCATTTCATATCCCCGAAAAAGGCTAATGAGCCGAGCAAAGCTGACTCATTCGCACAAGACCGAAAAATTATTAAAGGCCTAGTTTAGGTTTCACCCAGCTAGCAATTTTTTTTATCGCGTCATCAGCTTCCGGTGCATCACCAGCCATAAATTGAAACACGTGTTGCATTTCTGGAAACACTTCTACTTTACAATCCACTCCGGCATTTTTTGCCAAATCTCCAAATCGTAGCGAATCGTCCAACAAAGACTCATCTTCACCAACTTGAATATAAATAGGCGGCAGACCTTTTAGATCAGCACATAACAAATTAGCTAATGGATCTTTCGGCGAAGCATCGCCTAGAAATGTAGCAGCCATATTCATTAGAACTTCTTTTTTTACGATACAATCCTTCTCGGCATTGGTTTCTAGAGACTCTCCAGTACCCTCTGGATCGTACCAAGGTGAAAGGGGAACAGAGGCTGCAGGTAATTTTAGTCCCTTCTCCTTAATTCCAAGTAATACCGAAGTGGCTAACGCTCCTCCTGCGGAGTCACCTGTCGCAAAAATATGTTCTGCTTTATAACCTTCCTTCAATAACCATTCATAGGCCGCTACCGCATCGTTCACTTGGGCAGGGTGGGTATGTTCTGGTGCTCTCCGATAATGTAGAATCAGTGCTTTACACCCTACTTCTTTAGCTATATGTCCAAACATTTTTCTATGAGTATACATAGAGCCTGTCACATAGCCACCTCCATGCGTACAAAGCGCCACTCGGTCTTCCGCACAGTTTTTGGGAATAGCCCACATCGCCTGCACACCACCAGCATCAACTTCTAGATAGTCGACCTGACCGGGTTCTCCTGTTATGTCTCCCCAATGTTCGAATAGTCCACGGATTTCCTCTAACTCCATATCAGGCTTTTCAGCCATCGCGTTAATCCAACCGGTGTAGAGAGATTTAATAGATTCTGACTGTGTACTCGCCATTAGTACTTCCTCCAAAAGATAATGTTAAAGTCGGTTTTTCAAAACCTCTTCTTTAGACAAACAGTTTATACCGATTACCAATAGAATAAAAACACTTTACCTCGCGCCGACATTCAAAGAAGAAGGTTCAAAATCTCTTTTTTTCATTTTCTTAAGATTTGCCAAAGTAACCATTTGTACGGTCGTACAATGCATATTCTGTATGTCGATAACTGAAACCGAATCAAGCATTGGAACACCTGTGCCTTTATTTTGCTTTAAGTGATGATCGGGATGAGCAATCCCTCCCAACAGAAACTTCCACAAAACACCAGCTCGATCATAAACCTTTCCAAAAACAGGAAACATCGTCTGCGAATCAATATAAAAAAATCGTTTAGAAAGTGGGTGGTCATCTCGCTTAGGTACTCCTTCCAAAATATGCACTTTCCGAACCTGCCAAGTGATATTTGGGAAACAACCCGAATGGCCATGGAAGTCAACAAACTTATAACGGTACCCTCTAGCTTTCCTGTCAGCATGAGGAATTTGATCATGCCTATACATCGGCAGTAGAATGTGACGCTCGCCTCCATATGACCATTTCATGTCTTTGACACGGCCAGTGTAACCTAGAAAATCTTCTATCATTATATCGCTACCCAAAAAACTATCCGTTCTCATAGTCGTAGCTACTCTACGCACTCGTCTTAACAGAGGTACATACATCCAGCCTTGTTCTTCGGCTAAATCATCACTATTGTAAAATAGCAATAGCTTAGTATTCGCGACGTCTCCTGGTTCTAAAGCTGTGAGTGTGATCGCGTTGTATACCTTATAAGGGTTGTCCTTCAATTCGGGCGTCGGCTCTACCACATGTCGATGCATAAACCTCATAGCTTCCGCTTCGAATTCTAGTTCTCGCTCAAGAGATTGACTACGCATATCTCGATATTGCCAGTACATTTCGGGTATCTTCCCTCCGTCTCCAGCATACCCATAACGCATATTCCACATCAGCTTAACTCCAGCCTGAGGATCTTCTAGCGACAATTCTCCAGCAAAAGGTCTGCCTGCAACATAGTCATTCAAAACACCCGGCTCGGTGCCCAAACTAGTTTCGCCCCTTTGTCTATTAGTTGCGTTTACATAATTTTCGTGAGGCCTAAAGGAAATCGTTTCAGCTGTTTTAACCGTCAACCAGCCTTTTCTTATCAGCTCCGTAAACTCCTCATCCAGCAACTGCTCAAATTGCTCGAGGTTATCTAGGCTGATAACACTACCAGCCGGTGGCGCAATCTCAGCTATTGAGTTTAAATCTAAATCAAACTCATCAGCTGATAGAGCTATCCCTAATGACAGGAGAAAAATTAGAGAAAACAATCGCAAGGCTTTTTGATAGTTCTGAAACAAGTTTGTTACTTTCACAGGATTACTCCGAAAAAAAATAATTCTATATCATCGCTGAAACCCTTTGTCTCACACCAATGGATCTTTCGCATACGCCTTATCAGCTTTGTAAATACTATTACGCAGGCCATCTAAGGGATACTCTACTGGCAGAGATCCAGCCAACTTCTACGGCCCGAGTTTATCTCCAAACAAGCCGTTGTAATCGACAAAGCTATTTATTGTAGTAATAGTCTGACTATAGACCAGGCCGCCATACCTCTGATGCCAGAATCGTCGTCGTCTAAGAACATCACAATCTCGTTGAGGTATTCAGATGCTGCCGTATAGCCGACCAACCAGATCCCTTGTAATCGTATATCTGGGTTATCATTAGTTAATCCCCATTTGTAAATATCCGCTGGTATCGATGATATATTTGACCACGCCTCCAAGAGTCGAGTACCAACGTCCGAGGATATCTCACAACACTCTATCAGCTCCCTAGTCAGTGATTCCGAGACATCCCTAGGCATCCGTCTTAAGCTCGCTGCCGCGACTGAGGGATCGAGCCCTTTTCCGCTTACAATTATTTCGATTAATCGATCTCTTGAATCCTCAAGGCCAAATCCTACTTCACTTGCTAAGGCAGCAATAGATACTTTCGGATATCGACTATTCCTTAACTCTCGAAGAACCTCCCGAGAGCGCTTGGAATCGACTCGTCCAAGAGCTACGGCAGCCGCTTCTTTGGCGGAAGAGTCCCACTCTTTAGCGATTTTAATGATATTTTCAATTTCTTCCGCTGTGGCATCTCTCTTGACCAAACCCATATAAGCATAAGCCCGAATTACTTTGTCTCGTTCTTCAGAGCTTGCCAGATCTGACAATATTTTTTTCTTATTTTCAAATTCAATGAAGTCTAGAGCTTGCATCGCGTGCTTCTTAACCCATTGATCATCTTCTTCCAATAAATCTATTAGAAAGCCCGACATGTCTTCTCTCGCCTTATGAGTCAAAGACTCTGCTAAAAACTTCAAAAACACTCTGTCATTTATCGTCTCAGCAGCTCGGTAAACAACGTCCGTACCGGAAGGATGTTGTACACTTAAAAGGGTATCAATCGCTGATCTCAATAACACCCAATCATTTTGCCCCAGGCTTTCGGCTATAAATCGAAGTGCCTCCTTATCACCTAGTTCGACGAGCGTTCCGGCACCCGTGATTTTATCATAGTAATTTTCGGAATCTTTTAGGGCTAAAGCGACCGATCTAGCTCGATCTATTAATGCTTCCCGACTCTCGCTACTGATCTCATCTGCGCACAAGGAGAGCGAGATGGTAGAGGCCAAGAGAGTCACTAGGCAGAAATTTGATAAATTATTGTGTTTCACTAAGGAAGACCAGATTTAACTAGGGATAT